>SXQV01000165.1 GCA_005792805.1 Methylococcaceae bacterium
TATGAGGACTTCATTCAACCCGATGCGTCGATCCATCCGGGTAATTCCGGCGGGGCGCTGGTGGATTTGAGTGGTCAGCTGGTCGGTATCAATACGGCGATTCTGGCACCGAATGGCGGCAACGTCGGGATTGGCTTTGCGATTCCGGTGAACATGGCCATGAGCATCATGAACACGCTGGTCGAGCATGGCGAAGTCAGGCGGGGTTTGCTCGGCGTGACGGTGCAGGATCTCACGCATGAGCTGGCCCAGGCCTTCAGGCTCAATCAGACTCAGGGCGCTGTCATTACCGGGGTGCAGCCGGGATCGCCGGCCGAAAGCGCTGATCTGGAGCCGGGTGATGTGGTGCTGTCCATCAATGGTCGCCGGGTCAAAAACAGCGCGGATGTTCGCAACATCATTGGTCTGGCCAGAATTGGTGACGAAATGGAGGTTGAGGTCATCCACAAGGGGGCGACGGTGATTCGCGAAGCCAAAGTTGCCGCGCCCAAAATCATTAATTCCGAGGGAGGTTCGGTACATCCCCGGCTTGCCGGCACGGTGCTTCGGGATGTGACGGGGGGTGATGGGGCGAGCGGTATCCTGATCGAGAAAATGAGTACCGGTTCCTATGCCTACCGGTCCGGGCTGGCCCCAGGGGACATCATTCTTGCCGCTAACCGTCGCCAGGTCAGCTCCATCGCCGAACTCCAGCGGACACTCAAGGGAGCGCGTGAGGTGATGCTGAATGTTCAGCGTGAGGATCAGGGATTCATTGCTGTCCTGCGTTGAGCGGGTGCGAATTGTCGCATCACGGAGGGAGGAGCCCGGCTGAGGGCCGCCGCGCCAGCTTCTCAGGCGAAGCTTCTGTCGGGTTCCTCTCTATCCAGTTCCACGTAAGCCTCTGGCGTGAAGCGGGGGCTACAGAGCGCCAGGAATATCAGGTCGGTCTCTCCCCTGTTGGCGATGCGTTGCGGACAATCGGGCGGTATCAACACCACGTCGCCGGGGCGAACGATGCAAGGCGGCAACTCGCCGGCTTCTACCCGCCCTTCACCTTCCAGAATGAGGTAGCGTTCGGTGATGCCGGTCAGCCGGTGCCAGCGGGTAACGCCGCCCGGCACCACTCGGGCCTGGGCGATGGATAAGGCCGGGTCGTCTGCTGTGTTTGACAGTTCGCGAATATGACAGCGCTCGTCCGTGTAAAACTCATCGGCGGCGTTGAAGTAGCGGATGCCCGGCTGCATGGCTAAGGGTTTTGGCCCGTCTTTGGCCAGACGCCTTGAGGATCCTGTCTGGCGCGTTCGGCCCCGTAGGTTTTCACCAGATAATCCACCATCGGCGCAATATCCTCGTCCGGGAAGAAGGCTCCGAAAGGATGCTTCATCTTTTTCACAATCTTGTCCCAGTACTCTCTTGGCGACGATGGCGGCTGATACTGGACGTAGTGAGCTGAATGGCAGATCAGGCAGTTCCTTTCTACCAGGGGATAACCGGGGAGTTCACTGGGCGTGTATCGGGCGGTTTCCTGCGGCAGCCTGATGTCCTGTGCCGGCGCGTTGTCGAGCGTGGCCAGCGCAAGGCAAAAAACAGCAAGGCATTTTGATGGAGTCATGCTGGCTTTCCTTAAATGACATTCACGCGGGTGGTTTCGACGGCATTGCGCTTATAGCCTGAAGGGTTCCAGCTGGCTTGCATGGGCTGGATTTCCCCGGAGCCACCTTCCGCCCTGACCTTGATTTCGAGGGAACCTTTGCGGGCCGGCCTGAACGCGACTGTCCATTCACGGAACGAGTATTTCCCCAGATTTTGACCCAGCTTCGTTTCCATCCAGGTCTGACCGCCATCGACGGACAGGGCTACGTTCCTGATGCCGTAACCCTGGTCGAACGCGATACCACGCAGGACGATTTCGCGCTCAAACGGTAATGTGGCTCCTTCTGACAGGCTGGTCAGGAATGAACGCACCTTGTACTGACCCACGGGTCTCAGCCTGTCTGTCTGAGTCCCGGGCGGGACGCACTCACACTCATTGTCAGGTACCCGGTAACCCGTATTCAGCCAGTAGCCGTCATAAGGTTTGTCCAGAACATGGATCCCAGTGACATGCTTGACCCAGCAGGTACCGAAATATCCCGGCACGATCAGTCGTACCGGATAACCGTTCAGCAGGGGCAGATCCTCGCCGTTCATGCCCCAGGCCAACATGACTTCGCCATTCAGGGCATGATCGATGTCCAGCGCCTTGCCAAAGTCCGGCCCATCACCTAACGGAGGCTGGTCCAGCCCGTCGAAACTGACCTGCACGGCACCGGCCTGCACCCCCGCTTTTTCCAGCACCTTTTTCAGCGGCACTCCGGTCCAGCGGGCATTGCCCATCGCGCCGTGCCCGAGCTGGCCACCATTGACACGCGGCACGAAATAGCCCCGGCTATTACCGGAACACTGATTGACGGCCACGAGATCGATGGGGTCGGCCAGCCGCTTCAGTTCCTGCAGGGTGAACGTCAACGGCGTGTTCACCTTGCCGTCGATCCGGATTTGATAGGTTGCTGGATCAATCGAGGTCGGAATGCCGCTCCAGTGATAGCGCACGAAAAAGGCATCATTGGGAGTTAGCAGCCCCTCGTTGAAAACCGAAAAGGGGGTTTCCAGTTGCGGCGGACGCATCGTCTGGACGATCAGGGGTCGTTTTTGCGGGAATGCCAACAAATCCCGCTCACCGTTCTCGAACGGCAATGCGATGCGCTGATTGGTGTCGGCAAACGCTCTCAGTGCCGGGTAGCCCACCGCCGCACCTGCGCCGAGGGTACCCAGAATTTGTAGAAAGCGGCGCCGGTTTCCGGTCGTCAGGGGGGTCTGTGTCATGGCAAGTTTCTCCGCAGGGTAGCGAGGCGAGTAAATGTCAGGGCGCTCCTGCTGCCAGTGGTGGGAAATCCCTTAGCAGGCTGTCGACGGCCACCCCGATTTGATCGCGCTGACTCGATTTGAAATAGCCAAAGTCCCTGTCGTCGGTTGCGGAGGCGTTCCAGATGACTTGGGATGTGGTGGCGTCTATGATCGCGATCTCCAGTCTGGCCTGTTCATATTTGGATGAATAGGGATTTTCGGAGGGGGGTGGTGCCCTGCCATCGGATTCCGCAGGTATGAGCGAGGCATGCAAGCCCGGGTACATCAGCCCCACGGCACCGTAACCCCCGTTGGGGTTGTTATGCCGGTCCAGCTCCCATTCGCCAAATGACCAGGCCACCAAAAAGGTGGGTTGACGGCTGACGCGAGTGCAGGCTTTTTGTTGCAACGCTTGCTGGACATGCCCCTTGACGATGCTGTCCAGCTGAATGCGCTGCGCCGTTTGGGTAGCGGCACCGGTTTTCAGGGTGCCGCCCTGTGGTGCCCAGTCCCAGGTGCTCAACTTGCCGAAATCATAATTGCGGCTGTAATCACTCTGAACCTGGAAATGCCTTGTCGCACAGCCAGACAGGAAGCCAAGGGTCACCAAGAGCCAGATCAATCCACGGGTCCTAGTCATCGATATCACCTCAAATGATGGAAAGGGATAAGTTGGATGCTGACGCCGAGGTTACTCCAATTGATCCTGATCCGTCATGTCAGGTGAGGCCGCCCGGATGAGTTGGGTGGCCGTCCCGTATCCCGGAATCGGCTAGACTGGCCTGCCCGTTATTCAAGTGATTGCTGAAGGAGTAGTCGATGCCGTCTGTGACCGACTGGTTTTTCTGGGCTCTGTTGTCGGCGGTATTTGCCGCGCTAACGGCCATTTTTGCCAAGCTTGGCCTTGAGGAGATCGATTCCGATCTGGCGACGCTGATACGCACGGTCATCATCATTCTGGTGCTGAGCAGCTTCGTCGTGCTTGCCGGAAAATGGAAAAATCCCTTCGAGCTGTCTCCCCGCACCTGGCTTTTTCTCACCTTGTCCGGGCTGGCAACCGGAGCCTCATGGGTCTGCTACTTTCGTGCCCTTAAGCTGGGAGAGGTTTCCCGGGTTGCCCCGGTAGATAAATTCAGCCTGGTTCTTGTTGCGCTCTTTGCTGTCCTGTTTCTGGGCGATCGTCCGTCTGCGTTGCAATGGCTGGGTATATCCATGGTGGGGTTGGGTGTTCTGGTTCTGGCGATAGCCAGGTAAATCAAAGAGTGCTGTCGCCCCATTTGTGCGGTACCTGGCCCTGCATTGCGGGCCTTAAGGTTGAAAAAACCAAATGGAAAACCTATGCTTCGCCCCTCACTTGGGGTGACTGACGCAGTGGCGACCCCCGACCTGAATTCACCCCAGCGTAATACTTCCCCGAGGGAAAGGGCATGAGCGAAACACAGCCCAAGGTCTTCGACAATGTCCCCAGCCCGTTTTGTGGCATCGCCTCCGATGATCTGAAGATCACGGTTGAGGGTCTTGATGTCCGAGTGGTTGCCAACGCCGATACGGTCACCCGTCCAGGGTTTGAGCAGCCCATTACTGACACCGTGCCCCGTATCGCGGGCCAGCCGGCCACGCTGGAGCAGGCGGTTGCCCGGGCCGCTAGCCTGGTGAATGACGCGCATTTGCCGGTGTTTAGCGGGTTCGGTACCGATGTCAATGAGACTCGGGCCGCGTTGTCCCTGATTGATCGCTGCCGGGGTGTCTTCGATCAGGCCCGTTCCGGGGCAGGGCTGCGCAACCTGCTGGTGCTGTCCGATTCCGGCTGGATGACCACCACGCTGGCCGAAGTAAAGAATCGCGTGGATGTGCTGGTGGTTTTTGGTGCCGACCTTGAGGCGGCCTTCCCGCGCTTTTTTGAGCGTTTCATCTGGGTAGAAGAGACTTTGTTCGGTGCCGGGACAGGCCAGCGGGAGATTATTTTTATTGGATCTGCCCCGCCGCCCAGTTCAGCGGCGACATCACCCGATGGCCGTGAACCTACACTGATTCCCTGCGTGACCGAAGCCTTGCCTCAGGTGGCGGCGGCCCTGTCCGCGCTTGCCGGTGGCCAATATTTGCAAGCCGCATCGGTGGGTGGTGTAGCGGTCGCTGCACTGCAAGCGGTGGTTGATCGGCTCAAAGCGGCTAGCTATGGGGTGATAACCTGGGCAGCGGGACAGCTCGATTTCGACCATGCCGAGTTGACCGTGCAGCAGCTTTGCAAGGCGGTGGTCGCCTTGAACAGGGCGACGCGCTGCGCCGGTTTGCCGCTGGGCGGCCAGGACGGCGACCGCACTGCCAGCCAGGTGGCGGCCTGGATCAGCGGTTACCCGACCCGGGTCAGCTACGCCAGGGGTTTTCCCGAATACGACCCGTTTCATAACGATGCCGGCAAGCTGCTATCCAGCGGTGAGGCCGACGTTCTGGTCTGGGTATCCAGCCTTAGCGTCACTCCGCCGCCGGTGTCCGGTGTGCCGACCGTTGTCATCGGGCGTTCCGGCATGTGCTTCGAGCGGGAACCAGAAGTGTTCATCCCCGTCGGCGTGCCCGGTATTGACTTCGCGGGTCACATGTATCGCTGCGATAACGTTGTCGCCCTGCCGCTTTATCAGTTGCGTGAATCTGATTTGCCACGGGCCGCTGACGTCCTGAAGGCCATCGAACGGGCGCTGGGGGGAAGTTAATGCGCGGTCTACTCGAATCGGGGCATCCTCTCCCCAGGAGATTTTACTCATGCTGACCAAACTGACCGGCGGCAAGGTTTACGATCCCGCGCACGGGATCAACGGCGAAGTTCGTGATATCTACGTTCGTGACGGGCGCATCGTGGCCCATCACCAGGCCGACGGTGTGCGGCCCGACCAGGAATTCGACTGCCGGGGCAAGGTCATCATGGCCGGTGCCATCGATATGCATACGCACATCGGCGGCGGCAAGGTCACCATCGCCCGTAACCTGCTGCCGGAAGATCACCGTAATGATCCGGTGGCGCGTTCTGGTCCTATGCGTGCTGGCACCGGCTTTGCCGCGCCGTCGACGCTGACGGCCGGTTATCGTTATGCCGAAATGGGTTATACCGCCGGCTTCGAACCGGCGGTGCTGCCGATCAATGCCCGCCAGGCCCACATGGAAATGGCCGACACGCCGATGCTGGATGTCGGCGGTTACGCCATGCTGGGCAGTGACGACTTTTTCCTGCGGCTGATTGCCTCGGGTGCCGAACAGGAAATCATCAACGATTACGTGGCCTGGACCATTCACTCCAGCCAGTGCATCGGTATCAAGGTGGTTAACCCGGGCGGCATCAGCGCCTTCAAGTTCAACCAGCGCAAGCTCGATCTGGACGAAGATCATTGCTATTACCAGGTCACTCCGCGCAAGATTCTGCAGAGCCTGGCGCGTGCGGTGCATGAACTGGGCGTTCCGCATCCGCTGCATGTGCATGGCTGTAACCTGGGTGTACCGGGCAACCTCGACACCACGCTCAATACCATTACGGGTATTGAAGGGTTGCCGATGCATCTCACCCATATCCAGTTCCACAGCTACGGGACGGAAGGTGACCGCAAGTTTTCTTCCGGTGCGGCGCAAATTGCCGAGGCTATCAACCGTAACCCCAATATCACGGCCGATGTCGGGCAGATTCTGTTCGGCCAGACGGTAACGGCTTCCGGCGACTCGATGATGCAGTTTGCCAATCATGCACATGCTCATCCGCATAAGTGGGTGTGCATGGATATTGAGTGCGACGCTGGCTGCGGCGTGGTGCCGTTCAAGTACAAGGACCAGAACTTCGTTAACGCTTTGCAGTGGTGCATCGGCCTGGAAATCTTCCTGCTGGTGGAAGATCCCTGGCGTATCTTCCTGACCACGGACCATCCCAACGGTGCACCGTTCACGACCTATCCGCATCTGATCCGGTTGCTGATGGACAAGAGTTTCCGCAACGACGTGTTGAGCACGATCAATGCCGACTCGGCCGCACTGAGTACATTGGCCTCCATCGGGCGTGAATACAGCCTGTACGAGATCGCCATCATGACCCGTGCCGGTGCGGCTCGCATCCTGGGCCTGCATGATCGTGGGCATCTGGGGGCGGGCGCGGCCGCAGATATCACGGTTTACACCGAGCAGGACGACAAGGAGGCGATGTTCACCACGCCCGATTATGTCTTCAAGGACGGTGAACTGGTTGTGAAAAACGGCGAGGTCATCAAGGTGGTTTGGGGCAACCTGCATACGATTCGGCCCGAGTTTGACCGTGCGAGCATCGAGAGCCGCCTGAAGCCTTACTTCGACCGGTATCACACGCTGAAGATGGACAACTTCATCATCCGCGACTGGGAAATCGAAGACGATGGCCGCAGCAAGATCATGGTGCATCCGTGCCGGGGTCAGGCGTAGTTCATGAACAGTAGCCGACGACTGAGCCGAGAGGATATAGCCGCATGAACATCAACGGCGTGCAGATTGACGCGACCTTCGCCGAGGCGTTTCCCATGCGCGGCACGCGCATCATCATCACCGCGCAGAATACCAAGTGGGCGCAGATTGCCGCGCAGACCCTGACCGGCTTTGCTACTTCGGTCATCGCCTGTGGTTGCGAAGCAGGTATCGAGCGTGAGCTGGATCCCAGCGAAACGCCTGATGGCCGGCCCGGTGTCGCTGTACTGATCTTTGCCATGGGTGGCAAGACTCTGGCCAAGCAGGTTGAAACCCGGGCTGGCCAATGCGTGCTGACCTGTCCAACCAGTGCCCTGTTTTCCGGCCTGCCCGACGGCGACCCGATTGCGCTGGGCAAGAACCTGCGCTTTTTCGGGGACGGTTTCCAGATTTCCAAGCGCATCAACGGCCGCCGCTACTGGCGCGTACCGGTGATGGATGGCGAATTCCTCTGTGAGGAAAGCACCGGCATGGTCAACGCCGTGGGTGGCGGTAATTTCCTGATTCTGGCAGAAAGCCAGCCCCAGGCGCTGGCGGCGTGTGAGGCGGCCATCGAGGCGATGCGTAAGGTGCCCAACGTGATCATGCCGTTCCCCGGCGGCGTGGTGCGGTCCGGTTCCAAGGTGGGCTCCAGGTACAAGGCGCTCAACGCCTCCACCAACGATGCTTTTTGCCCAACCCTCAAGGGACAGACCCAAACCCAGCTCAGCCCCGAGATCGAATCCGTCATGGAGATCGTGGTCGACGGCCTGACCGCCGAGGACATCAGCAAAGTCATGCGCGTCGGCATCGAAGCCGCCTGCCGTCTCGGCCCCCGGAATGGCATTCGCCGCATTAGCGCCGGCAACTACGGAGGCAAGCTGGGTCCCTTCCTCTTTCATCTGCGGGAGATCATGGCATGACCATGCTGATTTTGACGCTCCGTTCCGAGCCGCAGCAGCGTATCGATGTCGCGCCGCTGACTCCGGATGGTCTGCTGGACAAAAGCGCCGGAGAGATCGGCGACATTTTGCTGCAAACCGGCAACCGCCAGGTGCGGACCGGGGAGTTATTCGACATTGAAGGCAACGATGCCAGCCATATGGTTTTGCGCGGCGCAACGGGCAAGCTGGATTTCATCGGACGGGGCATGGCTCAGGGCATGATCGACGTCGAAGGCGATGCCGGCAGCTATCTGGGCATGCAAATGAAAGGTGGCCATCTGGTCGTTCGCGGGTCTATCGGCGCTTATGGTGCCTGTGAGTTGAAAAATGGCACCGTCATCATTCAGGGCAACGCCGGGGATTTTCTCGGCGCCAGCTTGCCCGGCAACAAGAAGGGCATGGCCGGCGGTACGGTTATCGTGCGCGGCAACGTCGGTGATCGCGCAGGTGATCATATGCGCCGGGGGGCATTGCTGATCGAGGGCAACACCGGCGCTTATCTGGGTTCGCGCATGACCGCCGGAACTATCGCCGTGCTGGGCAAGACTGGCCGCTATCCTGGCTATGCCATGGGGCGGGGCACCCTGCTGCTCGCTCAGGCACCTGCCGAGATCTTGCCCACATTCAATGACTGCGGTACCCATACGCTCGGCTTTATTCCGTTGCTACTTAAGGGTTTTGGAGGCCTGGATACTCCCTTTAGCAACATGAGTGAATCCCTCAGGCGCGTCCGCCGCTATGCCGGGGATATGTCAGGTCTGGGGAAAGGCGAGATTCTGGTCGCGGCAGGCACATAGTCCACGGCAGTCCCGGCCAAAAAACGAAATCCCCTGTCCGCCGTAGGCGAGTGCGCTAGGGCTCCTGGCGTTGTGGCAAACGCCAAGGCACTTGCCTCCGGCATAAAAGACCACGTCTCTTGGTGTCTTCCTGGGCCTGATGAAAAAGAATTTCCATCCATCCTATCGGCCTGACATTGATGGTCTGCGTGCTGTTGCCATCTTGTCGGTGGTGATCTTCCACGTTTCACCCGACTGGCTTTCAGGAGGATTTATTGGCGTTGATATCTTTTTTGTCATTTCTGGCTTCCTGATATCAAACATCATTTTCAAAAGCCTGGCATCGGGCCGTTTCAGCTTTAAGGAGTTCTATAGCCATCGCATACGCCGGATATTTCCGGCATTGGTGCTGGTGCTTATCTGTTGTGCGCTGTTTGGCTGGTTCAGACTGATGCCGGCGGAATATAAGCAGCTGGGAAGGCATCTGGTCTCAAGCGCGGCCTTCTTCCAAAATTTCCGGCTTAGAAACGAGAGCGGCTATTTCGATACGGACAGTGACCTTAAGCCACTGCTGCATCTTTGGTCGCTCAGTGTTGAAGAGCAGTTTTACCTTTTATTTCCGGCCATCATTTGGGGTGTCTGGAAGCTGAGAGTTAATCTGCTGTTGACGGTGGGCGTGCTTGCAGGCGTTTCATTTTGTCTGAATCTCTACGCCGTCAACACTGACATGGTCAGTGCGTTCTTTCTGCCACAGATGCGGTTTTGGGAACTGCTATGCGGTGCGGTACTGGCCTATTATTCGGGACGGCACAGGGAAGTCCCCATGGGGCAGTCAGCGATTGACTCCGGGAACGCCGATAAGCTTCCTATCCGGTCTGTCGCTAAAAAGTGCATGCCGGCTTTTTCGGAGATGGCCTCGGTAATAGGCGGATTGCTGATCATCGCCTCAGTCGTTTTGATCAGAAAGGACATGCCTTTCCCCGGTTGGGTTGCCCTGGCTCCCATTGTGGGCAGCGTGCTCATTATTTATGCGGGTCCTGAGGCTTGGGTAAACCGATTCTGGCTCAGCGCCAAGCCGATGATCGGGGTAGGCATCATCAGCTATCCCTTATATCTTTGGCATTGGCCGCTCATTTCATTCGCCAAAATTGAGCTCGGTGAAACTTTGGCGCCCCTGGTTAAGTGGGGTGTGGTAGCGGCCAGCTTTTCTCTGGCGTGGCTAACTTACCGCTTTATCGAAAGTCCCCTGCGGTTTGGCAAGCGGTGCGAAGGGGTTACATCGATATTGCTGATCGCCTCCTGTGCGGTCTTGATACTGGGTCTGCTGATTACGGGTTACAGAGGCCTCGGGTTTCGTTATCCCGGATTGATTCCTGATCTGCAGGCGGGACAGTTCAAATATCCTGATGAATGGCGTGGAGGCATTTGCGGCCTCGATCGGGAGCAGAATTACGATGCGTTTGCCAAGGAATGTTTTGGTTCTGTCGTGGCGGCCAATCAAATCCGGACACCTAAAAAAAGTCTGCTTTTATGGGGGGATTCCTATGCGACTCATTTGTACCCCGGTTTGCGGGAAGAATTCTCTGGCAGATACAACATTGCCCAGCTGACCACCTATGCGTGTCCGCCTATCCTTGGTTTCGTGCATAAGCAAAGAAAGCATTGCCAGCATATCAATGACTCCATCCTGTCGCACTTGAAGGATCGTGACTATGACATTGTGATGCTTGCCGCGAACTGGCAAGGGGTTGGCATTGAAGGGCTCGCCCAGACTCTGGATGCGGTGAAGCGGGTCGCTCGGCACCGAATTGTGCTCGTGGGCCCACCTCCCAAGTGGATAAAGGGATTGCCTCGTTCACTATTCGAGCGGTATCTGAAGGAGCCCTCCGGACAACTGCCAAATCGTCTTGCGCAAAGCCTGTCCGACAAGACCGCCACCCTCGATAGTACGCTGGAATCTCTGGCCAGGAGCAGGGGTATTGACTACGTTTCCGCATTGAAGGGACTGTGTAATGCCGAGGGATGTCTGGCGCTGGATCAGGGTGCCATGGTGTCTTTTGATCAGGGGCATCTCACGCTCAATGGCTCACGTCGATTGGTTTCTGCTGTTCATGACGAGATTGAGCCCGTCGAATGAGGGTTTGCAGTGATCAGTTCGCTGGCTTCTTGAGGATTTCCCGTCAAGGCTGAACAGGGCGTCTGGACCCGTTTTTGCCGGTCGGCCATCCATCGGTGTTCAAAAAAGGCTTGCATCCAGCCTGTCATTTCCATTAATGTTGAATTATGGAATCAAAAGTAGCCATTATTGCGTTGAGTGCCTTGGCTCAGGAGAGTCGTCTCGCCATCTTTCGTTTGCTTGTACAGGCAGGGATTGAAGGTTTGGCGGCGGGACGAATCGCCGAAATTCTGGCGGTGCCGCCTTCATCGCTGTCCTTTCATCTCAAGGAACTCAGCCATGCAGGGTTGGTGTCCTCGCGTCAGGAAAGCCGTTTTGTAATCTATAGCGCCAATTTCGCCCGGATGAACCAGTTACTCGCCTATCTGACCGAAAACTGCTGTGGTGGACAGCCATGTCACTCCAGCCCATCCGCTCATTTGTAAATCGAAGTTCGAGGTTTTGATGAAACGTATGCATATCCATGTCTCGGTGGATGATCTTGCCGCCAGTATTCGCTTCTATTCTGCGATGTTTGCTGCCGAGCCTTCCGTCTCCAAAATCGATTATGCCAAGTGGATGCTGGATGATCCGCGAGTCAACTTTGCCATTTCCCAGCGCGGTGCCAAAATCGGTCTTGATCACCTTGGGATACAGGTTGAGTCAGAGGCTGAACTCCAGGAAATTAATCAGCGGCTCGCAGACGCGGCATTGCCTGTGACGGAGCAAAAAGGGACAGCCTGTTGCTATGCCGAATCGGATAAGTATTGGACAGTCGACCCCCAGGGCATCCCCTGGGAAGCCTTTCATTCTCTCTCTACAATCCCCGTCTTTGGCAAGGGTGTTGCTTCCCTGATCAAGATAAAAACTGCCTGTTGTCCACCCGCAAGCCAAGCCACAAAATCATGAGCCAGAAAATTTATAACGTCCTTGTGCTCTGTACCGGCAACTCCTGTCGCAGCGTGATGGGAGAGGCGCTCATCAACGACCTGGGGGCAGGGCGATTCAAGGCCTACAGCGCGGGGAGCAATCCTGTTGGGCGGATCAATGCCGGTGCTCTCGCGACCCTGGCCCGCCACGGTCTGCCCACCGAGGGTTACACGAGTAAATCCTGGGAAACGCTCGATGGCATCGGCTTTGACATCCTTATTGCGGTTTGTGATTCCGCAGCGGGCGAAACCTGCCCGGTCTACCTCAGCGAGGCCGTCAGGGCGAATTGGGGTGTGGTCGATCCGGGGCATGTAGAGGGATCACCAGAAGAAGTCGTGTCCGCATTTGAGGCGACTTTTGCCACGCTTCGGCATCGAGTCAGCCGATTGGTGGCGTTGCCCATGGAAGCACTGACCCGCGAGCAGTTAAGTGAAGCGCTCGGCCGGATAGGCCAGGAGATGGGATAGATGGACCAAAAAAAGCCGTCCGGCGATTTCACGGCGGGCCGAACACCGCCGTTGGCTTCAAGCCGATTGAAGCCGCCCAGACAGATGAGCTTCTTTGATCGCTATCTTTCGGTCTGGGTGGGGCTGTGCATGCTCATCGGTGTGCTGATTGGGCGGTTCTTCCCGGAGCCGGTTGCCGTACTGCGAGGCATGGAAGTCTCCCATATCAATTTGCCCATCGCCGCACTGATCTGGCTGATGATCTATCCCATGATGCTCAAGGTGGATTTCAGTGCCATCCTGGATGTCGGCAAGAATCCCAGGGGACTCTTTATCACCCTTTTCATCAACTGGCTGGTCAAGCCTTTCAGCATGGCCTTGCTGGGATGGGTCTTTTTCAAGCAGCTGTTTCTACCGGTGATCGGGCCGGAAGCGGCGGACCAATATGTCGCCGGGACCATCATTCTGGCGGCGGCTCCCTGCACCGCCATGGTGTTTGTCTGGAGCTACCTGACCGAGGGCGATCCGGCTTATACGCTGGTACAAGTCGCCGTGAACGACCTCATTCTGTTGCTGGCCTTTGCACCCATCGTCACCTGGCTGGTCACGGGAGCGTCAAACCTGACCGTTCCTTTTGATGTGTTGCTGTATTCGGTTGTGGTGTTCATCGTCATTCCGCTGGCGACCGGGATGCTGACCCGAAGCGGGTTGATGAAAGTGAAGGGAGCGGAATGGTTTGAAGCGGTATTTCTACCCCGTTTGCACCCGATTGCCCTCGGCGCGCTGCTGATGACACTGGTTCTGATTTTTGCTTTTCAGGCCGATAATCTGGTCGGGCGCTGGTTCCATGTCGTTTTGATCGCGGTGCCCATCCTGATTCAGGTTTATTTCAACTCATCGCTGGTCTACGGACTGATGAGGCTGTTCAGGGTCAAATACTCGATTGCCGCCCCCGGTGCGCTGATCGGTGCCAGTAATTTCTTCGAACTGGCGGTGGCCACGGCCATTACCCTGTACGGCCCAGAATCGGGCGCTGCGCTAGCCACGGTGGTTGGCGTATTGGTGGAGGTGCCGGTGATGCTATCGGTCTGCGCTTTCTGTAATCGAACCAGAATGTGGTTCCCTGATTCTTGATCGCTGGGTCCTTCAGGTGGGAACTGCGTCTTTACCAAACTGCAAACGATACAGTTCGCCATAATGGCTCTGTCTTTGCATTAGCTCATCATGGGTACCTGTTTCAATGATGCGGCCATCCTTCATGACGTGTATCTGATCGGCGCGCTGTATGGTCGAGAGGCGGTGCGCGATTACGAGCGTGGTCCGGTTCTGCATCAGCGTTTCCAGTGCTTGCTGCACATGCCGCTCTGACTCCGCATCCAGCGCCGACGTGGCTTCATCGAGAATCAGGATGGGGGCGTTTTTCAGCAGCGCACGGGCACTCGCGATGCGCTGGCGTTGACCGCCGGAGAGCAGAATGCCCTGTTCGCCCACTCTCGTGTCAAAGCCCTCGGGCAGGCTCTCGATAAAGGATAGGGCATGTGCGGCAATAGCCGCTTCGCGAATTTGCTCGCGAGTGGTCGTCCCCCGGCTCCCATAGCCAATATTGTTGGCGATCGTATCGTTGAACAGCGTCACTTCCTGGCCCACATAGGCGATGTGGTGGCGAAGGTTGGCTAGCGCCAAGTCCCGGATATTCACGCCATCCACCCGGATTTCACCGGCTGTCGGTTCATACAGCCGGGGCAGTAGCCGGATCAGCGAAGTTTTCCCGCTCCCCGAATGACCGACCAGCGCGATGGTTTTACCCTGGGGTATCGACAGGTCGATATCGGTCAGAACGGTGTCGCCGTCTTCCTGATAGGCGAGACTGACCCGGCGGTATTCCACCTGTCCCGCGACCCGTGGAAGCTCGATCGTTCCCGTGTCGCACTCACGCCCGCTGTCAAGCAGCTCGAAGATGCTGCCTCCCGCCGCAATGCCGCGCTGCACGACGTTGGCGAGATTGGCGACCCGCTTGATTGGGCTCAGCATCATCGACATGGCGGCGATAAAGGAGATCAGGCTACCGGGTGTAATGCTGCTACGGACGGCATCCAGGGAAACGACGTAGAGTACGGCGGCAAAACCACTGACGTAGATCAATTGAATGGCTGATCCGGCGAAGGCCTCGGTAGCAATCCGCTTCATGTAGCGCTGAAAGTTAAGTTCGTTTTCCTGATCGAACTTGTTGGCCTCATAGGTCTTGCCGTTGAAAACTTTCACGATACGCTGGGCATCGATCGCTTCTTGGGCCACATGGCCAACATGGCCCATTGACTCCTGAATGCGGCGGCTGATGCTGCGAAAGCGCTTGCTGACCCGGCTGATGCTGATGCCCAGCAAGGGACCGACGATCAGTAACACCAGCGACAGCTGAACATTCTCATACACCATCAGGGCGATCAACCCGATGATGGTCAAGCCATCCCTGAATATTCCCATGATGCCGTTGGTCAGGGACTCGGCGACCTGTTCAGTGTTGAACAGCAGCTGGGACATAAGTTGCCCTGATGACGACCTGTCATAAGTGGCGCAGGGCAAATTGAGAAACTGGTCGAACATGTCCTTGCGCAAGTCGGTGATGACCCGCCGGCTGACCCAGCCCGAATAATAGTCTCCACCAAAACCGGCGATTCCCCTTACGATGGACAGCCCGATCAGCACCAGGGGCGCGATACGCAGGACTGAGGGATCGTTGTTGACAAAGCTGCCATCAATCAGTGGCTGGATGAGCTTGGCAAATGCCGGGCCCAGCGCCGCGTATACCATCATCGCGATAACGGCGACCAGAAATCGCCGCCAATAGGGCGCGGCATAGTGCAGCAGACGCCGATAAGTTGTCATGCTATTGGGGGCGGTGGATGTGGCCTGACTCATGGGATCCCTGTTGTTCTTTTTTGACTGCGCTGAAATCTAAAGTAACCCGACGGCCTTCGGCAAAAGCTAAATTGCGCGGGATATTCTCATCAGCATCGAAGAGGCAGACGGTCTGGCCCGTTGGCCGATATGTGGGGAGTAGCCCGAATGGGCCAAGGGGAATTGGCGTGTTGACGAAGTCAATCAACAACACCGTTTAATGCCATTCCAGCGCCGCTGGACTTCAGCGGCGTGGAACGATTTGCGGTCAAGCGGTGGATCTCCCGCTGCGCTTTGGTGGTGCGTTTGCCAGTGAGCAACATATCGCTCATAAGCATCATCGCCCGTTATCGCCCGGGCTAAGCGCCAGCCCTGCCTGACCATCGTGATCAGGGGGTGAAACCTCGCAAAATCACCCGCCGTGGCTGCGGTTTTCACGAGAGTTCCGGATTGGCTGGAGGGGCGGAGCCCTTTTACTTGATCTTGCCTTCCTTGTAAGCCACATGCTGGCGAACAACGGGATCAAACTTCTTGATCTCCATTTTCTCGGGCATATTCTTCTTGTTCTTGGTCGTGGTGTAGAAATGACCAGTGCCAGCACTGGATACCAATTTGATCTTGTCGCGCATGATCTACTCCTGAAATCAGACTTTATCGCCGCGCTTGCGGATATCCGCGAGGACAGCGTCGATGCCTTTCTTGTCGATGGTGCGAAGCCCATGGCTGGAGACGCGCAGGCGCACCCAACGGTTTTCGCTCTCTACCCAGAACCGGTGCTCATGCAGATTCGGGTTAAAGATTCGCTTGGTCTTATTGTTAGCGTGAGAGACGTTATGGCCTACAATACGGCCCTTGCCCGTCACTTGGCATATTCTTGACATGATGAACCTCGGTTCGCCTGGCTGGGTACGGAAAAGCCGCACTTTATATGCCATTCCCTAGGTTCAAGTCAAGCGACGCCCCCCTTTAATCCTTCCTGATCATACGCATGACACTCAAGCTCGGGATCGTCATGGATCCCATCGACAAGATAAAAATCCATAAGGACACCAGCTTTGCGATGCTGCTGGAAGCCAGTTCGCGCGGTTACGAACTGCATTACATGGAGTTGAATGACCTTTATCTCCGCGATGGGCGCACCTATGCCAGGATGCGGCGATTGAGCGTCCGGCGCGATGAAAAAGCCTGGTTCAGCTTTGATGGCGTGTTGGATGCGCCGCTGGATGAGCTGGATGTCGTCCTGATGCGCAAGGATCCGCCGTTCGA
>SXQV01000166.1 GCA_005792805.1 Methylococcaceae bacterium
GGAGGCACCGCCGGAGGGTCGGACACTTCTCCGCATCAGCTGGCACTATGCGCGAGGGGAAGCCGCCGCTCGCGCGGGCGATGCCCCGGCCGTGCGGGCCGAGGCCGATGCGATCAAGGCCATGCGCGAGGTGTCCGCCCCGGTCATTGCCATCGTGCTGGTACTCAACGCGGTGTTCGTGCCCGTCGCCTTCCTGGGTGGATTCAGCGGCACCATGATGCAGCAGTTCGCCGTCACCATTGCCATTTCCGTGGTTATTTCCGGCTTCGTCGCCCTGAGCCTGACGCCCGCCCTGTGTGTCATTTTTCTGAAAAATGTCGTCCACGATGACTCGAAACCCAAGAACCGGTTCTTCCGCTGGTTCGATGCCGGATTCGCCCGGCTCCAGAACGGGTACATGGCCGCCGTCGTCTGGATCATCGATCACTCGAAAACCGCCCTGATCGCCTGGGCGATCATCCTCGCGCTGACCATCGGCATGTTCATCCGCATCCCGACATCACTGATCCCGCTGGAGGACATGGGCTATTTCTATGATGTGATTCACGTCAATCCGGGCGGAGCGCTCAAATACGCGGTGGACGAATCCAACAAGGTCGCCGAAGAGATGATGAAACGCATCCCCTACCTCAATCGCCTGGTAGTGCTGGGCTCCCAGGACATCATCGACAACGGGACGTTCAAGACCAATACCGCCACCATCATGGGGGTCCTGAATGACGAGGATGACCGCGACATGGTGCACCAGACCATCGATACCGCCATTGAGGAAACCAGCAAGATCAATCTGGAAAACAAGAACATTAACGGCTACGCCTTCAATCAGCCCCCCATACGCGGTTTGAGCCCGTCGGGGGGGGTCACTTTCTATTTACAGGCGACCCAGCCGTTATCCATCCAGGAAATTCACGATGACTCGGTCAAACTGGTGGAATATCTGGAAAAGAACTACCCCTCGGTGAAGAGAGCCAGCCAGTTCTATGAGGTCAATACACCGGAACTGCGAGTGGATGTTGACGCGGAGAAGGCGTACTACTACGGGGTTGATTTCAAGAATGCCTACAACTCCCTGCAAGGCGTTTTCGGTCTGTATTACATCAACTTCTTCACCAAATGGGCCGACCTGTTCTGGGTGGAGATTACCGGTGATTACAACTATCGCAAGAATCCGGAATTACTGAATACCGTTTATATCAAGAACAATAAGAATGAAATGGTGCCCGCTGGTAACATCATGAAACTCACTGAAACCACCGGTGCAGAGGTGGTAACCCGGTTGAATGACTTCCTTGCCAGCCAAATTGTGGTCGACCCTGATGATGCAAATGGCCACACCTCGGGTGAGATCATGGACATCATCGAAGAGGCCGTGCCCAAGGTGTTGGGTAATCGCTATGACGTCAAATGGTTCGGACTCGCGTACCAGCAGAAAATCGCCGGCAACCAGTCAGCCATTGCCCTGTCGTTGGGTCTCATCATGGTGTTCCTGATTCTGGCCGCACTGTTCGAGATGTGGGCGCTGCCCATCGCGATCGTCATGGCCCTGCCATTTGCCTTATTCGGCGCGGCCTTTGTCTTGCTGATGTTCCAGAAGCCCAACGATCTTTACTTCCAGGTCAGTCTGCTGACCCTCATCGGTCTATCGGCCAAGAATGCCATTTTGATCGTGGAGTTCGCCATTGATGGCGTTCGCAAGGAGGGCATGTCCTACCGCGATGCCGCGATTCATGCGGCCCGGCTGCGCTTCCGTCCCATTGTCATGACATCCATTGCCTTTATTCTTGGGGCGATTCCGCTGGTGACAGCCAATGGCGCGGGTGCGCACGCACAGAACTCGGTGGGTGCCGGCATCATCGGCGGTATGCTCGGTTCTACCTGCGTTGCCGTACTATTCGTGCCGATGTTCTTTACCGTTATGATGCGGTTCTCCCGCAAAAATGAGCCGCAGGGTTAAGCATCAGGTATCCTGCTTCGGGCGTTGCCGCTTCAGTCGCCGAGGCTGAAACGCTCATTCAGGTATTGAGTAATACGATAACAACAATAACGGAGAGCACTGCAATGCGTCATTCAATCCGGCTTTATCTGGTATTCATGCTGCTTGGAATGCAAGCCATTCCTGCTCCTTCAGAAGCCCGCGACATCGAATATCGTATGGCGGTTTTCGCCATGCGTCACGGCATCCGACATCCGACGCCCAGCCCCGATCTGCAACTCTATGCCCAGAACCGGCAGTGGTCGTCGTGGTACACCACACAGGCGGGTTGCCTGACTGCAAACGGTCTCCGGGTTGAGGAACGCCTGGGGGCTTATTATCGTGATGTATTGATGGCTGAAGGCCTGATACCCGCCGGTGGACAGTGCCCCAGGAATTCAGGCTATTACATCCGGGCTGATTCCTTCCAGCGAACCTGGTGGTCAGCGCGCGGCATGGCTGACGGCTTATTTCCACAATGCGACTCCACCATCTATGCGATTGATGGTTCCGAATACGCTCGGCAGGTTCCCAGGCCACAAGGTGATCTGGTTTGCACATCGGCAAACGATCCACTGTTCTTCCCGCTGCAATCCGGCACGGGCGCGCCGCAAATGAATTCCCGGCAGGCACTTTTGGCAGCGGCCGGAACCATTGGTGCCCGGGGTGATGCCGAAACGGTGACCACCCGCCAGCTGACCGAAGCCTTCCGCAGCCAGATTGAGGTGATGCAAACCGCCACGGATTGCTGTCAGCCTCAGGCCTGCCCCAATTTGCCAGCCGGTGACCAGTGCACGCTCGACCGACTGGAAGACTCACTGGTGGCGAGCACCGAAGACATCAATCTGAATGGCCCGGTGACGATCGGCGGGGTCTTGTCGGCTACCTTTCTGATGGCCTATCAGGATGGCCTGCCCATGCAGGACGTGGCCTTCGGTCAGTTGAACCTCGAACAGCTCAATCCGACCTATGAGTTGAATAACGCGGCGTTCAATGTGATGTACAACACGCCCTATGCGGCGCAGGCGCAAATGTCGAACTGGATGAACCAGATTTTGCTGTCCTTGCAACAGCGGGCAGAGGGCAGAAAGAACCCCAACGCGGTGGCGTTGCCGTCCAACCAGCTGGTCCTGTTTATGGGACACGACGACAACTTGCACGGCCTGGGTGCGCTCATGAATGTATCGTGGATCAATACCGGCTATCAGCCTTATCAGACTCCCGCAGGGAGCGGGTTTGTCTTTACCCTGATCCGGGATCGCGACACGGGCAAACACTTTGTGAAGGTTGAATTTGTGGCACAGACCCCCGATCAGCAACGCCGCCTGGAAACCCTGTCTCCAACCAATCTTCCGTCCATTGCCCCGCTGCAAGTCCCGGGATGTGAGAGCCCGGCTGATCTGCCCTATTACTGCCCCCTGAATAAATTCAGCCAGATCATGCGCAAGGCGATCAGCCCCAAATATCTCACCAAGGTTCCAAGTCTGCGGTAGCAAAGATTGAGCGACGATATCCAGCCTTGAGCGGCATTGAGCCTGTTGGGTCTCAGGGGACTTTGCTGCTGGCCCTCCTGATAATTGCGCC
>SXQV01000167.1 GCA_005792805.1 Methylococcaceae bacterium
ATCATTCTCAATGGCGAGCATGGTAACGCCGTACTCAGTGTCCTGCGGCATCCCGATATCGACCCCGGTCAATTACTGATCGAAAGTTTTCACGTAGTCGACTGCACGGCACCCAAGCGCCTCCACCTTGCCAGATTCTTTCCACCCGTTCTGATCCGCTCGCTGATGGACCATGAAGGAAACGATCTCAGCCACCTTCCCTTTGATAGCTTCGAGCCAATCCACCGCCAGTTCGACCGCGAACATGCGGTAGAACTTTTGCGCGGCCAAAGGAAGATCATCGAAACCCTCCTCAAACAATCAGAAAAGGCGGCAAAATCAAAGGTGCCGGCCATTATTGAAACGAGCGGGGCTCAAATGCTGGGCGTGATGACTCAAGAGCTCAAGCGGCTGGCGGCGTTGCGCAAAGTCAATCCGAATGTACGCAAAGAAGAACTCGACCAACTCAAGGCAAATGCGCTGGACATGCACGAAAGCATCCAGTCTGCCCGGCATCGGCTTGACGCCGTGCGCGTAATCGTAACGGCGTAGGGTAGCGCTGACTGAATTGGGTGGGGACTCAGGACTTAGTGGAGTGGGCGGCTGTTTCCTCTGCCGGGCTCCCTGAGTCCTCGGGGTCAGCCTCACCCGGCTTGGCGGGTTCCTCGTCCTTTTTCTCAAAGTTGACCGGCTTGCCCTGCAAGGTGTAGTTCACTTCATGGCGGAGGCCACCCATATCGAATTCCACCCGATAAGCCTTGATACCGCGCTGGGTGTGCTCGCTGTACTCGACCTCCGTGGCCTCGGGATATTCCAGCCTGAACGCCGACAGCACGGCCGCAGGGGCCTGATACTCTGTCAGGCTCTTGCCGGTTAACGAACACCCCGAAACCCAGACCAAAAAGCACGAAAGCATGATGGATGTGCGGTACATGTCGTCTACTCTGAACTCGGAAACTTTCACCCGCAAAAAAGCCCGGAACCCCGGGCTTTTTTCATTTGTTTAACTTAATACCAGCCGTACTACACCGATGATGGTCAGGATGAACAGAACGGTGAACACAACCCCCGCGATGATATAGGTTTTGGCCGATCCACCGGTAAAGTCCCGTTCCCGATTGGCCGTGCTCTGTACACCGAAGGCGGCAGACACCACACTGGCTATCACCTGAGCGATGGACGGTTTATTGTTTTCAGCCATTCCTCTGCCTATGACTTCGCCTTCCGCTTGGCTTCAAAGATCTTGTAGCCGATAGCAAGACCCACCACCACAATGACGGTGAACAAAGACCGCCAAGAAGCACTGCCGGAGTAAATTTCCTCCTCGTCCACATTGCCCTTGATATTTACCGCTCCAGCACCGGAGGTACCATCCGAACCCATAGTCAGTACATAGTTCCAGACAAAATTCATCGGGATGATGGTCGCGATGCTGATTCCAATCGACATAATCAGCAGATCGATAGCCCGATTGATGTCGGGATTCTTGGTCAGGTTTTCACTGATCTCAATGTTATCCATGTACAGTTTGACGATCACATACCCCGGAAGGATGATCACCACCGCCATACCAAACAGGTCTTTAACGACCAGGCCACCACCATTGGAGAACAGACTGAAGGCGACAATCAGGATGATGCTGAATATGCCAATACCGGCCCACATCAATTTGTCGGCCTTCCCGAAATGGAATAAATCTTTAATCATGGCTAGCTAGCTCCTTTATTTATTGCTTTTTGAAAAAGTAGAAACCTTCGAGCCCGCCCTTCAAGATGAGTTCATTCCCCTCCATCTTGTAAACCGAGTAGTCAATGGTTTTGCCCGGACGCCCCGGATCGTCGGCAATAATCCTGCCGTTGACGACGTTGAATGTCCATTCGTGGCGATCATTCGTTTTGAAGTGCCGATTGAAACCGCTGGTCACGATCACTCCGTCCGCCCGAAACTCCCAGAGCCGGTTTTCCTCGATTTTGGGTTTATCAAGCCCGGCGGCTACCGACTCCAGTTTCCAGGTGCCGGTGATTTCGCTTTTGTCCTTCAGGGTGACTTCAGCCCAGGCCATGGAGATTGACCCTGCCACACACAGCACGCCAAACACCGCTTTTCTTATAAAAGTTTTCATTTCACCCCCTTGCCGAGGTTATTGTAATGCCCTTGCCTGTCAGGTAGGCCTGAACCCGCCGCTAAAGCCAGGGGAGTAGGATACATCCCCTGCAATTCTTACATTTTTCAATTCGGCATAGCAAGGAAACGAATGGAAGCAGGGTGCTTTACTGTTTATAGCGTGCTCAACTCCCTCTACAATATCAGGCTTTGCGGGTTGACCGCGCACACCCAGCCTTGTCCCCATGACCATCGATTACGCCGCCCGGACCCACCTGCTCCGAAATCTGCTGTCCGAGCGCATCCTATTCCTGGATGGTGCCATGGGTACCATGATCCAGACGTACCAGCTGGCTGAGAAGGATTATCGGGGAACCCGGTTTGCCGGCTGGCCCAGCGATCTGAAGGGCAATAATGACCTGCTGACCCTCACTCAGCCACAGATCATCAAAGCCATCCACCTTGCCTATCTGGAAGCGGGCGCAGACCTGCTGGAAACCAACACGTTCAACGCCAACTGCATCAGCATGGCGGATTACGGGATGGAAGCGTTGGCTTACGAGCTAAACCTTGAAGGTGCCCGTCTGGCCCGTGAAGCCTGTGACGCCATTTCCGTAAAAACGCCAGGCAAGCCGCGATTCGTGGCCGGCGTACTGGGCCCAACCAGCCGCACGGCCACCCTCTCGCCCGACGTCAACGATCCCGGTTTCCGTAACGTCCATTTCGATGAACTGGTCGAGGCTTACACCGAAGCGACCCGGGGACTGGTTGACGGGGGCGCTGACCTGATTCTGATTGAAACGGTTTTCGATACCC
>SXQV01000168.1 GCA_005792805.1 Methylococcaceae bacterium
GACATCTTGGTGCTGGTGGTGGCAGCCGATGATGGCGTGATGCCGCAAACGCGAGAAGCGATTGATCATTCCCGTGCCGCTGGCGTTCCCATGGTGGTGGCGGTGAATAAAGTGGATAAGCCTGAAGCTGACCCCGAAAAGGTCAAGCAGGAGCTCACCAACTTCAATGTCATTCCCGAGGAATGGGGTGGTGATTGCCAGTTTGTTGAAGTGTCTGCCAAGACTGGCCAGGGTGTTGATGGCTTGATTGATGCCATTCTGCTTCAGGCTGAAGTGCTGGAGTTAAAGGCCGCTCACGACATTCCGGCCACGGGCGTAGTTTTGGAGTCAAAGCTGGAAAAAGGCCGTGGACCGGTGGCGGATATCCTCATTCAGCAGGGCCATTTGAAGAAGGGCGACTTCCTGCTCTGTGGCATGGAGTTTGGCCGCGTTCGCGCCATGTTCAACGAAAACGGAAAGCCACTTAAGGAGGCGGGTCCTTCGTGCCCGGTCGAAGTGTTGGGCTTGTCCGGTGCGCCGAATGCGGGTGACGAATTCATTGTTGTCGCCGATGAACGGAAGGCACGCGAAATTGCTATGCAGCGCGAGGAGAGACTGCGCAGCAGCAAGCTGGCCGAACAGCAGGCGCTCAAGCTGGACAATATCTTTGCCCGTATGGAAAGCAGTGCGGAAAGTGTTGACCTCAACATCATCATCAAGGCGGACGTGCAGGGAAGTCTGGAAGCTTTGCGCAGTTCATTGACTGAGCTGTCCACCGATAAGGTCAAGGTCAAGGTAATTGGCGGTGGAGTGGGGGGTATCAATGAATCTGATGCCAATCTGGCACTTGCGTCCAACGCCATTATTATCGGCTTCAATGTTCGCGCTGATGGCGGATCCCGCAAACTGATTGAGGAGCGCGGTGTTGATCTCCATTACTACAGCATCATTTACGAAGCGATCGACGAGATTAAAAAATCACTCAAGGGCATGCTGGAGCCGGAATTCCGCGAGCAGATCGTTGGTAATGCCGAGGTTCGAGATGTGTTCCGTCATCCCAAGTTTGGCGCCATTGCCGGTTGTATGGTTACGGAGGGCTTCGTCAAGCGCAACCTGCCTATTCGCGTCCTGCGCGACAATGTGGTGATCTTCGAGGGTCAGCTGGATTCGTTGCGCCGGTTCAAGGACGACCTTGCTGAGGTCAAGGCGGGAATGGAATGCGGTATGGGCGTGAAGAACTACAATGAGATCAAGGTCGGTGACCAGATCGAGGTGTTTGAGAAGGTTCAGGTTCCCCACTGATGCCTAGAGAGTTCAGTCGCAGTGATCGGGTTGCTTCCCAGATACAGCGGGAGATGGCCGATCTTATTCGTACCCAGCTCAAGGAGCCGGCGCTTGGCATGGTTACGCTCAGTGATGTCGAGCTGAGTCGCGATCTTGCCGTGGCAAAACTCTTCGTGAGCTTTTTGGCGGCAAAACTGCCGCCGAATAAATGCATCAAGCAACTTAACGAGCGGGTACCGGTGTTGCGCCGAGAATTGGGTAAGCGGATCCGAATCCGGGTTTTACCTGAACTCCGTTTCGTCTATGACGATTCGATCGAGCGGGGCATGCGCATGGATTCGCTGCTGCAAGGTCTTGGCCACGAAGGTGAGCGCCAGGATGAGGGTAATGGTCCGGAATGAGTGAAAGACATCCGGAACGCCGAGCCATCAATGGTGTGTTATTGCTGGACAAGGCCAGCGGCTATTCTTCCAACTCTTCCCTGCAAAAGGTCAAACGGCTTTTCAGAGCACGCAAGGCCGGACATACCGGCAGCCTTGATCCTGTTGCCAGTGGTCTTTTGCCTGTTTGTCTGGGGGAGGCCACAAAGCTCTCCAGTTACTTGCTGAATACGGATAAGCGGTACGAAGTTCGCGTCCGGTTGGGTGCAGAGACCGATACGGCGGATATCGAAGGGGTGGTCACCCTGACTCGCCCTGTCCCGAATTTGACCGAAGCACTGATCGAAAAAATCCTGGATGCGTTTCGTGGCGAAGGCGAACAAATTCCGCCGATGTACTCGGCGCTCAAGCATCAAGGGCAACGTCTCTATGATCTTGCACGAAAGGGTGTCGAAGTAGATCGTCCGCCTCGTCCGATTACAATTTATGCGTTGAATCTGTTGGGTTTTGATGCGACTTCCATACAGCTGGATGTGCACTGTTCGAAGGGGACTTATATCAGGACTCTTGCCGAGGATATTGGCCGCGCTCTTGATTGTGGCGGCCATGTCGAGGTGCTAAGGCGTACCGGCGTGGGTTCCCTGAATATTGCGGAGGCCTTCACGATCGATCAGTTGGAGACTATGACGCCGGAGGAGCGTGATAGGGCGCTTTTGCCCATGGATGAGTTGGTGAACCATCTTCCAGTCGTCGAGTTTGATGAGGCCATGACGGTGCTGATTTGCCAGGGGAATCCCCTGTTCGTGCCCCAGGCCCCCACCTGGGGGTGGGTAAGGCTGTATGGACGGAATGCCGGATTCCTCGGGTTGGGTGAAGTGCTGGAGGATGGGCGTATTGGTCCCCGTCGCATGTTTAATCGGCCTGAATGATCTTGCAGTTCCCCCGCCTCCCGAGAGGATAAATCGCCAGCAGGAATGCTTCTGATTGATTAACAGGGGTCTGAAAAGTTAAAATCGCGTGTTTTGTTGAAGTCTGAGTTTTTAGGAGTCGAAAATGCCTTATACCGCTACCGAAAAAAGCGCTGTCGTAAAAGACTATCAGCGTGCCGCTAATGACACGGGTTCACCTGAGGTTCAGGTCGCTTTGCTGACTGCCCGTATTAATCACCTGACCCCTCATTTTGTACAGAACAAGAAGGATCACCATTCCCGTCGTGGCTTGCTGCGTCTGGTCAATCAGCGCCGTAAATTGCTGGATTACCTGAAAGATAGAGATGTTGATCGTTACAAGTCACTGATCGAAAGACTGGGCCTGCGTCGCTAATTTGTTATCTGAAGGTATTTTTGTGAATCCAATCCGGAAACAGTTCAAGTATGGCGAGCACCAGGTTACCCTGGAGTACGGCGAAATTGCACGTCAGGCCGATGCGGCTGTCCTCGTCGATATGGCGGGGACTGTCGTTCTCGTAACAGCGGTAGGCAAAAAGGAAGCTTCTCCTGATGCCGACTTCTTCCCCCTGCGCGTGGACTATCAGGAAAAAGCTTACGCCGCCGGAAAAATCCCAGGTGGGTTTTTCAAACGTGAAGGTCGTCCGACAGAAAAGGAGACATTGACTGCCCGTTTGATTGATCGTCCGGTTCGTCCGCTTTTCCCGGAAGGATTCAATAACGACGTTCAGATTACCGCGACGGTGATGTCGTTGAATCCAGAGGTGGATGCCGATATTCCCGCCCTTATTGGTGCCTCTGCCGCGCTGTCCCTCTCGGGTATGCCTTTCAAAGGTCCGATTGGCGCAGCAAGAGTCGGATTCGTCGATGAAAAGTACGTATTGAACCCGACGGCCACCCAGTTAGACTACTCCCTGCTGGATTTGGTGGTCGCAGGTACTGAAAACGCCGTGCTGATGGTGGAGTCGGAAGCTGACATGCTGACCGAGGACGAAATGCTCGGTGCCGTGATTTTTGGTCATGAGCAGATGCAGACGGTCATTCGCGCTATTCGCGAGATGGCGGCAGAAGTGGGCGTTAAGTACTGGGAATGGGTAGCCACAGATCAGGAAGAAACCCTGGTTCAGGCAGTTAAGCACCATGCTGGCCCCGCCATTAATGCGGCTTACCAGATTGCCGATAAGCAAGAGCGCCAGACGGCCATCAAAGAAGCCCGAAAGGCTGTTATTGAAACCTTGACTGCCGATGGTAAACACACTCCCAACGCCGTGCGCGGTATCTTCGAGGTGTTGGAGTATGACAGCGTTCGTGCGCGCATATTGGACGAATCCAAGCGCATCGACGGTCGCGATCTCTCAACCGTGCGTCCTATCACTATTCGTACTGGCGTATTGCCCCGCACCCACGGGTCAGCGCTGTTCACCCGGGGTGAAACTCAAGCGTTGGTCGTTGCTACACTGGGTACCGGGCGCGATGCGCAGGTGATCGACGCTCTGGAAGGGGAATACAAGGAAACCTTCCTGTTTCATTACAACTTCCCTCCCTACTGTGTCGGCGAAATTGGCATGATGGGTTCACCCAAGCGTC
>SXQV01000169.1 GCA_005792805.1 Methylococcaceae bacterium
AATCGCCGTGGTCCATCAAGAACCCCAACGGCGACGACCCGCACGAGGAGGAAATCCTCAAGCCAATCTGCTTCGTGTTCGACTTCGCGCCGACCCGCGCGCTGCGGCAGCTCTCCGAATACGGCATAGGTCTGTCGCCAAGCGAACCGAACCCTGAGAATGCAGTCAGAGACCTCGTGTCGTTTCTGCCCGTGCTGGCCTACGACGGCGCGAACATGACGCAGATTGACGCGGGCGGCATCCTCGACATCGCGATGGCAGGCACCTCGGCCACGCTGCTGGCGCGCAAGTGGGAAAGCGCGTTGCTGGTGAACGTGGACAACGACACGCTGCGGCGCATCATGGACAACGCCGAGGCGATGGCCGCCGTGGAGCGGATCGAAGGCTGGCGTTCGCTGGGCGACAATATCATCGAGACGATCATCAACAAGAGCGAGAAGGTCAAGGCGCTCAAAAACAAGGCCAAGGACAAGAACTTGTCGGCGAAAGAAAAGAAGCAGCTCACCGACGAGGAGAAAGAGTACAAGTCCAAGCGCAAGCTGGTACAGGAGAAGCTGATCAAGTTCGCCACCCGCATCCCGGCGTTCATGTACCTCACCGACTTCCGCGAGAACACCTTGCAGGATGTCATCACCAAGCTCGAACCCGACCTGTTTCTGACCGTGACTGGGTTGACAGTGCAGGACTTCCATTTACTTGTCAGCCTCAAGGTGTTCAACACCGAGCAGATGAACCAGGCCGTTTTTGCCTTCCGCCGCTATGAAGATGCGTCGCTGCGCTATACGGGGATCGAGAGCCATGAGGGTTTAAGTCACTACGGGCTTTACGATACGGTAGTGGCGAAGGAGTAAAGGCGGTGTGGCAAATTTCACGGTAGCCCTTCATCAATCGGATATGATCGGTGCCTAAAAACGGTGGCGAACCATGACCCAAGATAACGCACTGCTCAATGACGTTTTACTGCCAGCTGCCGGGGAGAAATCGGCAACGGCGCTTTCCTGCTCGCTTCAGCGGAGAAAGTACAGAAGCAGCAATCGCATCCAGGTTCAGAAACCCGCACTTTACCCTGTTACTAGAGGTAATCATGGACACTCTTGACATAACACGAATGGACAAAAATCAAAGGCTTCAAGCCATGGAAGCCATTTGGGATTCACTTGTTCATGAAACGGAAGAATTAGAATCACCCAACTGGCATCGCAGCGTCCTTGAGGAAAGAAAAAACAGCATTGAACAAGGCAGGGCTGAGTTTGTTTCCATTGACGAGCTAAGAGCAAGACTGAAAAGATGACTGTCAAACGGATTGAGATACTGTCCGATGCCGAAATCGATCTATATGAAGGGCGCGCCTTTTACGATCAGCAAAGTAGAAATATTGGAGACTATTTTTCCGACAGCCTGTTATCCGACATAGCATCATTAGTGATTTATGCCGGCATCCACACAAAGAAGTTTGGTTGTCACCGAATGCTGGCAAAACGGTTTCCCTATGCCATCTACTATGCTTTCAACGAAGACGTTGTTTCTGTTGTAGCCGTACTCCCCATGCGAAGGAGCCCCTTGTGGACCGGAACACAAATGCTGGGAAGAGGCTAAACAGATGACTCCTCGGGTAACTTTGTCCGTGGGCAGGAACTGTCGCATAGACTGACCAGGAAATCTGGTGGGCGCAGTACCTTGGCCGTTGCGCCACCCGTCAGCCCGATCAGCTACCGCTATCCCTTCATCAATCGGATATGATCGGTGCCTAAAAACGGTGGCGAACCATGACCCAAGATAACGCACTGCTCAATGACGTTTTACTGCCAGTTGCCGGCGGCGGGCTGCTGGATCGGCGGCTGTTCCTGCAACGCAGCCTGGAGCTGGGGGCGGGAGCCGGCCTGTTGCTGACCGGCATGGATGCCTCGGGTGCCGAGCTGCAACCCTGGCAGAAGACGCCGGGGGCACCGTTCAGCCATTACGGCCAGCCGTCGCCACACGAAAAGGAGGCCATCCGCTGGGTCTCGGCCAACACCGCAGCGGCGGGCAATGGCATCTCCTGGACCCCGCTGCACAAGCTGGAAGGCATGATTACGCCGAACGGCCTGCATTTCGAGCGCCATCACCACGGCGTGCCGCAGATCAACCCCGACCGCCACCGGCTGAATTTGCACGGTCTGTTCCGCAACCCGGTAAGTTTCTCTGTCGATGACCTGCTGCGTGACCCGCTGGTGTCTCGCATCTGTGTCGTCGAATGCGGCGGCAACAGCAATGCGGGCTGGCATGAGGAACCGATCCAGACGCCGGTCGGTTATTTCCACGGGCTGGCCTCCTGTTCCGAGTGGACCGGCATTCCGCTCTCCACACTGCTCGACGAAGCCGGGTTGCAACCCGACGCCCGCTGGCTGATCGCCGAGGGAGCCGACGCCGCCGGAATGAACATCAGCATTCCCGTGGAGAAAGCGCTCGACGATACGCTGGTGGCGCTTTATCAGAACGGGGAACGGCTTCGCCCGGAAAACGGCTACCCGTTGCGGCTGATCCTGCCAGGCTGGGAAGCCGTGCTCAACGTCAAGTGGCTGCACCGGTTGCAGGCCGCGAGGGAACCCGTCATGGCCCGCAATGAAACCGCCAAATACACCGAGTTGCAGCCCTCTGGCAAGGCGCGGCAGTTCACTTTTATCATGGACGCCAAGTCGCTGATTACTCAGCCCTCGCCCGGCTACAGATTGCACGGACCCGGGCTTTACCAGATTTCCGGGCTCGCCTGGAGCGGTCGCGGCAAAATCCGCAAGGTCGAGGTGTCTGCGGACGGCGGCAAAAGCTGGGCCGAAGCCGCCTTGCAGGAACCGGTACTCTCCAAAAGCTTCACCCGCTTCCGCCTGCCCTGGCGTTGGGACGGCTCGCCCCTGGTGCTGAAAAGCCGGGCCATCGACGAAACCGGCCACCAGCAACCGGAACGCGCCGCACTGGTCGCCGAACGTGGCCGCAACGGTTATTTCCACTACAACGCCATCGTGTCCTGGGCCGTCGCGCCAGACGGGAGCCTGAGCCATGTCTATGCCTGAAACAGGCCGGAAGGCCATCGCCGCACTCATCGTTCTATGCCTGTTCGGCGCGGGCCTCCAGGCCGCTCCCGAAGGCCCGAGGCTGGGCAAACCACTGAGCGGCGCGGACAGCGCCGCAATGGACATCAATGTATTCCCCGATGGCCATGGGCTACCCGCCGGCAAAGGCACGGCGACCGACGGCAAGACGATTTACGACACGCAATGCGCGACCTGCCATGGACCCAAGGGCTCCGGCGGCAGCGCCGGCGAACTGGCGGGCGGATCGGCGCTGGACGGGCCGCACCCCGACCAGACCATCGGGAACTACTGGCCCTATGCGACCACGGTTTTCGATTTCGTGCGCCGCTCGATGCCGCTCAACGCTCCACGTAGCCTCAGCGACGATCAGATCTATGCCGTGACGGCCTACCTGCTACAGATCAACGGACTGATTGGCGAAACCACCGAGATGAACGCGAAGACGCTCCCGGAAGTCCGCCTGCCGAACCGGGAGGGCTTCCTGAGAATCTGGCCGTCCAGCCCGTAATCCCGATACCCGGCTCACCACCGGCAGATATAAAAAAGGCACCCCGGACAGGCCGGGATGCCTTGTGTGATCTCTCGCCCCGGCGAACGGGGCGGGAAGCGAACCTCTCAGGCTTTGTCGCTGGTGTCGTCCTTTAGTTTTTCCGCCACTTCCCCGGCGGAAGCCTGTACCTGTTCAGCGACGGCTGATGCGGCCTTCTCGGCGCTCTCCCTGAGCTCGCCCAGCTCCTCTTTCGCGTCGGCCAATACGCTGGAAACCGTCACACCGGCTTTATCCGCCAGCTGGCCCGCCGCCGCCGTGATTTCGCTGATCTCTTCCTTGGCATCCGCCACCAGAGCCGTCGCGGCAGCGCTGGCCTGGTCCGCCACGCCCGCCACGGTTTTGCTGACATCATCAAGTTTTTCGCGAACCTCGACCGTGCCCTCTGCCACGGCCTCACGCACTTCTTGAGCGACTTCGCCCAGTGCATCCCGCGCCTTGTCGAGGATTACCGGCGCACTGCCCTTGACGTCCTCTACCAGGTCATCGGCCACATCGGCCAGTGTCTCGACCACCCCGGAAACTTTCTCCCGCGCTTCGCCAATGAGTTCGCCGGATGTTTGGGCGATCTTGTCGGCCACTTCATTCACGGCTTCAGACGCTTCCTGCACCACCGGTGCCACCTTGCCGGACAGCGTATCCACCACGTGCTTGACCACCTTGATGATGGAACCGAACAAACCCCCGCTATTGCCATTGGACATAGTTAATTCCTCAGTGCTGAATGATATCCAGGGCACCGGATAGCGCCTGAATGGAGAAAACCGACCTTTTGGGCCGGCGACTACGGCGGCAACAATACTCCCGAATAACAGCGCTGTAAAAGGTGGCGGCAACAATCAGCCCAGGACGGCAAACCGGTCACGAAGATCGGGCAAGTCATTGCAGCGCCTCCAGACTGGACGGCGAATCACGCGATGGTGAAAATCCCCATTCCGGGAGGGCATCGCCCAATCCTTATTTCCCATAACCAAGAACTTTACAGGTATCACCGTTTTGATCGAGCAACTCCTCTGGTCCTTTACTCATCGCCCCTATGTCACGCTATTCATGCTGTTTTTTCTGGCCTTGTCATGGCTGGAACAAGGCTGGACGCGCACACTCCTGTGGGTGTTCAGCAGCTATCTGATTGCGCTGGCCGCCGAATGGGGCAGCATCAATCACAGCATTCCTTTCGGCGATTACACGTACCACTATGAGGCACTGAGGCAGGATCTGGTGATTTTTGGTGTGCCGTTTTTTGACACGCTCTCGTTCTCGTTTCTGAGTTATGTGAGTTTTTCCTTTGCGCAGTTTTTCATGTCGCCGCTCTCTGTGCGTGGCGGTGATATACAGCGGGTAACCTCCAACGCCATTCGACAATCCTGGCCAACCATTCTGCTGGGCTCGCTGCTGATGGTGGCCATCGATCTGATTGTCGATCCGATAGCGAACCTGGGGGAATTCTGGTTTCTCGGCAAGATTTACCATTACCCCGATCCCGGGGTTCATTTTGGTGTGACCTTCGCCAATTACGGCGGCTGGTTTGTGGTGGCATGGGTCACGATATGGGTCAATCGCTGGATCGACCGGGCACTGATAACGCGAGAGGGGGGTGAACCCAAGCTGGTGCCCTGCCGCAACAAAGGCTTATTTGCGCCGCTATTCTGGGCGGGGATTGTCGGTTTTCAGCTGGGTGTGACTTATTGGGTGGCCCTAAGCGGCCAGCCAGGCCTGGATCGGGAACGCACGCTGCTCCAGGCGGTCACCGGGAGTTATATTCTGGCGCCGATCCTGATTTTGGCTTTTATGCAATTCGTCAAACCGGCCAACCGCCACCCATGAGACCGTGGCTCAGGCGCGGCAATAGCGGGTTGGATCGGCAATACCGGCCCCGATAAACCCGGCCACCCGAAGCCGGCAGGCATCACAAACGCCGCAGGCACGACCCGCTTCATCGGCGGAATAACAGGAGACGGTCAGGCCATAATCAACCCCCAGCCCCGTACCTAGCTGGATGATCCCGGCTTTTGTCAGCGCAATAAGCGGCGTGTGTATTTTGAATTTTGCCCCCTCCACCCCCGCTTTGGTGGCGAGATTGGCAAGGATCTGGAAGGCGTCGATGAACGCCGGCCGGCAATCGGGATAGCCGGAATAATCCACCGCATTGACCCCGATAAATATATCCGTGGCATTCAGCACTTCGGCGTAACCCAGCGCAAAAGCCAGAAACACGGTATTCCGCGCCGGCACATAGGTCACCGGAATGATCCCTTCCTGAGGCTGATTGGGCACGGCGATTGCCGCATCGGTCAGGGCCGATCCACCGATCGCATCCAGCCCAAGGTGAATGCGTTTGTGATCGATAACGCCCATGGCATCTGCCACGCGCTCGGCCGCCCGCAGCTCGGCCCCATGGCGCTGACCATAATCAAAACTCAGCGTATGGCATTCGTACCCCTCCGAGTGGGCAATCGCCAGCACCGTGGCAGAATCCAGCCCGCCCGACAGCAAAACAACGGCCTTCCTGCTCATACGCCGGTCCGGTCTCCCCAAAGATGTTTGTGTAGCTGGATCTGAAAGCGCACGTCCAGCCGGTCGTGCAGGATACGTTCCGCAAGTTCCGTGGCGTCCTGCTCACCCGCCACCGGCGAAAACAGGACTTCGCAACGCTCAGAGAGAAGATGCTCTTCCATTTTTTCCCTGGCCCAGCGGTAATCCCGCTCATCCCGGATGACAAATTTCACCTGATCGGCAGGCTGGAGATAGGCAAGATTCTCATAGCGGTTGGCCGCCTCTTCGCCTGAGCCCGGCGGCTTCAGATCCAGCACCTTGACAACCCGAGGATTCACCGCCGAAACATCGAGCGCCCCCGACGTTTCCAGCGATACGGCATAACCCGCTTCCACCAGGGCATCCAGCAGAGCCAGGCATCCCGGTTGAGCTAACGGCTCACCACCGGTAACACAGACGAACCGGGGCTGATAGGCCGCGACTTGCCGCAGGATGTCCGCCACGGTTTGACGGGCTCCCCCGGTGAAAGCGTAGGCGGTGTCGCACCAGACGCAACGCAGCGGGCAGCCGGTCAGCCGGATGAAGACGGTCGGGCAGCCAACGGTCCTCGACTCGCCCTGCAACGAATGGAAAATTTCGGTGACGCGCAGACTGTTCACGAATCAGCGCTTCTCCTGCCTCATGCGCTCCAGTCTTTTTTCGGCCATCTTTGCCGCACTGCTCTCGGGGTGGCGTTTGATGACATCGTTCAGCAGCCCCGTGGCCTTGCCGTACTGCTCGTTCTCATATTCGATGAAAGCCAGCTTCAACTCGGCATCCGGCACCTTGCCGCTCTGGGGAAAATCGGCCACCAGCTTGCGAAACGCTTCGCGCGCGACCACATAATCGCGGTTGACGTAATGCGCTTCGCCTAACCAGTACTGGGCGTTGTCGCTGAACTCGCCACTGGGATACTTCGCGACAAAGGTCTGGAAGTGGGCGATGGCATCCGTGTATTTGCCCGCCTTGAGCGTCTCGAATGCCTGCTCATAGTCGCGTTGACGAATTTTTGGATCGGGCGGCGGGGGCGGCGGTGCCAGAGGCTCGGCAAACGTGGCATCCGGCCGGGGATTTGCTGCCGGATCGCCGGGGATCATCGGAGGAATCCCGGAGGCCGTTGTGGCCGGGGTGACCACACCTGCCGGAGGGCTCGACGCGGCAGGAACGGAAGCTGCCGAGGGAACAGCGGGCGGCAGCAGGGGGGCGGTCAACGCCAGAATCCTGGTCTCCAAATCCGCATCCCGCAGTTCAAGGGCCGAGTTTTGCTGGTGAGCCTTATCAAGGCCGTTGCGCAGCTCTTCAACCGTACCTCGCAGTTTCTTGACCTCTTCCTGCAGACGATCAATCTCTTTGGACATCTCGGCGAGCGGCTGCGCCGACAGCCGTTTCTCAAGACGGGAAACCCGGGAGTCCAGCGTCGACGTGGCATATCCGGCTTCATCCCGTCCCCGCCGGTCATCTCCCGCCTCGCTCCAGCAAAGCCCGGGAACCACCAGCCCTGCCATCACGGCCGCCGCTAAACCTTTTTTGACTTTCATGCTTGTTTTCAATGACCTGGATAAACGATTTCGACACGGCGGTTTTGCTGCCACGAGGATTCCTCATGTCCGGAAACCGCAGGTTTTTCCTCACCATAGCTAACAACCTGCAACTGGCCTTCGCCCGCTCCCTGCAACCGCAAGCTCCGCTCCACCGAATTGGCGCGGCGCTCGCTCAGTGCGACATTGTATTCGGACGAACCGCGCTCATCGGCGTGTCCTTCCAGCACAGCCGTTTGTTCGGCATGCAAGGAAAGATATTCCGCATGTGCCGTCAGCACGGGCTGATATTCGGGCAGCACCTCGTCGCTGTCATAGGCAAAATAGATCACCCTTTTCGACAATGGCCCGGCAGGGCTATCGAGATCGCCCAGCCCGGCCGGCTGACCCCCGCGCCCACCCATACCATCGCTTTGGCCATTGCCAGCGCGGCCCGGCCCGCGCCGGCTAGCCGAAGCCCCCGCGCTTTCATCGTCAACACCGCCCCGGGAACTACAGCCACTGATTGCAAACGCCAGCAACAGGCCGATCAGCACTAATTTTTTTACCATGAAGGTTCTCCTGAATTCAAAGCAACCGACGGCGGCTTCAAGGTGACCATGCCACGCCGCGCACCTCGCCGCCCCGGACCGGAATGGTGCGCTGTACCTGACCATCGAGCGAGGTCATTGCCAGCGGCTCATGGCCACCGTCCTTGCGCACGTACATGATGACATGACCATTGGGCGCGAAAGCCGGGGACTCATCCAGCCGGCCACGTGACACTACCTTGAGATTCCGCGACCCCAGATCCATCCAGGCAATCCGGTAACCTCCCTCACCTCCGTGCACCATGGCGAGGCGGCGGCCATCCGGGGAAAACACGCCACGGGCATTGTATTCGCCCTCATAGGTCAGGCGCTGCGGCTCCCCACCCGCCGCCGGCACCAGATACAACTGGGGTTTCCCACCGCGATCGGAAGTCATAACCAATGACCGGCCATCCGGCGACCAGCTGGCTTCTGTGTCGATAGCGTCATCCCGCGTAATACGACGCAACGATCCCGAGGCCACATCCAGCGTGTAGATTTCCGGGTTGCCGTCTTTCGATAGCGTCAGCGCCAGAGTCGAACCATCCGGCGACCAGGCCGGTGCGCCATTGATGCCAGGTGTGCCCGACACTTTCCGCCGCTCTCCGGTCGAGAGATTCTGCACAAACACGGCGGCCGTCCGATCCTCGAACGAAACATAGGCCATGCGTTTGCCATCCGGCGACCAGGCCGGTGACATGATCGGTTCCGGCGAGGACATCACCTCCCGGGCCGCCTCGCCATCGGCATCGGCAATCTGCAAACGGTATTCGCGGCTCTTTCCGCTGCCAGAGGCCGTCACATAGGCAATGCGAGTGTTGAAAATGCCGCGTTCGCCGGTGAGCTGCTGGTAGATGAGGTCCGCAATGCGATGTGCGGTATGCCGGGCATCGGCGGCTTTGAAAGGAATCCGCTCCGAAAGTAATGAGGTTCCCCGAATGGCATCAAACAGAGTGAATTCCGCCTCATGTGGAGCTCCGCCGGTGCCGGGAACGACCCGGCCAATCACGACATGCTCCTGGCCCGCGCTTTGCCAGACCGGGAAATTGACACCCTCCGGCGGGACCGGACGCTCCGGCATCTGCGCCTCGGCCAGCGGCGTAAACCGTCCGCTGCCTGCGAGGTCGGTGGCGACGATGTGCGCAAGATTTTCTCCGGCGAGTCCGGCCTGACCAAACGGCACAACCGCAATCGGCGCCGCCCCTTCGACGCCCTGAGTAATGTCCACCGTCAGCTCGGCCCGGGCCAGACCGGTCAGCCCCAGCGCAAAAAGGCCCAGCCGCAATAAGAATCGAAACTGGCTGATCATGGGGGTCACCTGAAAATACATTAGGGTGCCTCGAAAACTTGCTCCATTCCTGCGGCGACACCTTCAGCAGGAGCGGAGGGGATTGATTTTACAGGGCTGTTCACACTGAGCCTGTCGAAATGCGAGCTTTCGAGATACCCATTAGTTGGGATTGAATCTGAATGATACGGTTTGACCCTGCAATTGCTCGGCCACCCACTCATCCGTGGGCATCGGGAACGGTGCCGCCTTGCGTACCGCCGCTTCCGCCGATCGCTCAAAGGCCGCATCACCTGCGCAGTCGGCGTCCACAGACGACACCCGACCGTCTGGCTGCAAACGGACTCGAATTTTACAGGACATCCCCGGCGATGCAGAAGCGGGCTTGAGCCACGCCCGTTCAACCTTTGGCTTGAAGTAACGATTGACCCAGGATTGCGCGGCCTTCTCGGCGTTGGCTTCGGCGGCCTGCCGTTGGGCTTGCCGCTGCGCCTGCTCCTGGGCCATGGATTCGGCCATCGCCTCCTTGCGGGCGACTGCCTCGGCGGCTTTTCCGGCCCTGGCTTCAGCTTCACGCTTTACCGCTGCCGCCTGACGCTTGGCCTCCGCTTCGCGTTCCGCCTTGGCGTGCGCCTTTTTGGCCTCGGCCACCCGTCGGGCTTCTGCCTCGGCCTCCACAGCTCGTTTCGCTTCGGCGACTGCCTTTTGCCGGGCTTCGGCCTGCTGGCGCGCCTCGGCTTCACGCTGCTGTTTTGCCTGAGCCTCTTGCTTGCGTCGAGCCGCTTCGGCCTTTTGTTCGGATTGCTTGCGGGCGTCTGCTTCCGCCTTCTGTCGGGCCGCCAGTTCGGCCTTGCGGGTGGCATCTTCCTCCAGTTGACGCTGGACTTCGGCTTTTTGGCGAGCTTCGGCATCGCGCCGGGCTTCGGCTTCGCGCTGTGCTTCCAGCTCTTTCGAATGTTGCCGGGCGGCTTCCGCTTCCCGCCGCTCTGCCTCCCGCTGCTGCTGCAATGCCAAACTTTTCATGGCCGCCTGGCGCGACGATTCCTCAGCCGCCGCACGGGATTCCTGCTCAGCCTGCTCACGCTGCCTGGCCTCCGCCAATGCCTGCTGCCTCGCCTCAGCGGCTTCCTGCTCGCGAATTCGCTGCTGTTTTTGCTGCTCGACCTGTTGCCGCGCACGATCTACAACATTCGCATCGACGGTCACGGCCTGAATGATTTCTGGCTCGACCGGACTTGCCGGCGGCGCAGTCCGCTCGAATTGCATCACGATGAGCCCCAGCAACATCAGATGTAAGCACAGGGAGAGCAGGAACGCGCCGGGATGGCGCCGCACCTTGTTGGCGGTCATTCGTTCGCAGGGCGCGTCATGAGACCGACGCCAGAGACACCGGCCTGCTTGAGGGCGGCCATGATGGTGACCACACGCCCGTAATCCACCTTCTGGTCGCCACGGATCAGCACGGCCAGCCCTGGCTTTTGCGCCAGCACGGCTTGAATCTGGCCCGCCAACCCGGATTCGGTCACAGGGTTATCGCTTTGGTTGCCGGCATCCACAAACAGCGAGCCATCCGCCTTGATGGAAATAATGATCGGCAACTGCTCGTCAGTCTCGACGGTCTTCGCCTCCGCCTGCGGCAGTTCCACATCGACGCCCGTCTGCATCATGGGCGCGGTCACCATGAAGATGATCAGCAGCACCAGGGTGACATCGATATACGGAACCTCATTGATCTCGGCCATTGGCCGCCGCCGCTGGGTCCGGCGGGAAACGCTGGTCACGTTCATTTGGCGTGGGCCTTGCGGTGGAGCAGGCTCAGGAATTCATCGGCGAAGGCTTCATAACGACTGGCGAGCCGGCCAATTTCGGTGGAATAACGGTTGTAAGCCATGACCGCCGGAATCGCGGCAAAGAGACCCATGGCCGTCGCCACCAGCGCTTCCGAAATACCGGGTGCCACCATGGCGAGTGTCGCCTGCTTGGCAGCGCCCAGCGACCGGAAGGCATTCATGATGCCCCACACCGTG
>SXQV01000022.1 GCA_005792805.1 Methylococcaceae bacterium
CGCACCGGTGTCCGCTCCCGGCTGCCCGTCGCGATCCGCTGGCCCTATCGCTTGATGCACCGCCAGGATGAGACGCTGGCGCGAACATTGAAGTTGCCGGCTTTGCAGTATGTGGAGCTGGGGCTGACGGTGGATGTGTGACGAGCGGGGTTACCGAAGGTATGGACAGTAATGTCATTGCTGCCGCTGGCCGGGCAGAGCCGTCGATGGCTACGGCTTCGCTCAGCCAACGGTTTCAATGCGGGGCATCATCGACGCCCTATCGCGCCTAAATTCCCTGACAGGAAATCGGTTTGACGTCGCGGGAAATCGACGTGTCGTAGGTCGTGACCGGTTTCGCGCCATCCGCAACAATCGGCGTGAATGATTTTCTCCCTACTACCGTGCCGGTCAGGTTGGCGAGGTTCAGCGTGAAGACCATGTTGCCTATCCAGATGCCGGTCGCCGGGCTCATGTTGTTGCCGAAATCCGAACTGCTCATGCCGATCTGAAGCATCGGTGCGCCTTGCATGTCATCATTGGGCTGGGCGATGGTGGCGGAGCCGGTCATCTCGCTGATGTAGGAATCCGGAGGGTTAACGGTCATGGTACTGGTCCATAGGCCATCTACATGTGCGATGCGGTGGGGCAGGTTGCCCTTGGCTTTGCTGGCGACGAGCTTGACCCGGGTGTCCTCGCTGCCCGGCATGGTTTCCCCGATCTGGAAACAGTAGGTGCCACCGTTCATGAAGCTCTTGGCGTTATTGGCGGCCTCGGCGAAAGGCGGCAGGATGGCGGCAAACAGCACGAGCGTGCCGGTGAGAGTTTTGATACGGCGATGGGTGGTCATGGGGGGTTCCTTTTTCAAATGAAAACGAAGCACGCGGCCGCTTCTGGAACAGGCAGCGGTGACGGATTATAGACGGAACCCTCAGTCCTATGGATTGAGCATGGCCGGACGCGCTATCGTTCGCTTCCAGGAGGCTGCTCAGACGGACCGGCAGGCGGCCACAACATCATCAGATCGCTCACCCCTATGAACAGCAAGCAAACCCAATCGCCTGTTTCCAAACCGCCGACACTGGCGAGAATTATTCTCGTCGGCCTGATTGGTAATGTGATGGAGTGGTACGACTTTGCCGTGTACGGCTATTTCGCCACGGTTATCGGCCACCTGTTCTTTCCGGCAACGGATCCTGCCGTTTCGCTGATTGCCTCGTTTGGTGCGTTTGCGGCGGGTTTTTTAATGCGGCCCATCGGCGGGTTGGTGTTTGGCCGCATTGGCGACAAGGTGGGCCGCCAGCGGGCCATGCTGCTGTCAGTGATGGCGATGGCCATACCGACGGTGTTGATGAGTCTGCTTCCCACGTATGAGACGGCCGGCATTGCCGCACCGGTCGCCTTGGTGTGTTTGCGGATTATTCAAGGTTTGTCGGTGGGCGGCGAGTTCACCAGTTCACTGATATTTCTGGCGGAACAGGCACCGCCGGGGCGGCGGTCGCTGACGGCAATCTGGGGTAATTGGGGGGCCGTCCTGGGCATTTTGTTGGGCTCTGGGATTGGCTGGCTGGTAACGGTGTGGCTGACCGAGGCGCAGATTCAGGCATGGGGCTGGCGTCTGCCTTTCGCCGTCGGCGGACTGGTGGCGCTGGTTGGCTGGTCTATCCGCCATGGCTTGCATGTCGATTTGCCCCCCATGCGTTCGGAAAGCCCGGTCAAGGAGATTTTCACCCGTTATCGCGGGCAGGTGCTGCGCGTGGCACTGCTCAATGTCGGCACCGGGGTGGCGTTTTACACGGTCTTCATTTACGCGGTCAGCTATATCCGCAACATCGACAGGCTGCCGGAATCGCTGGCGCTGGAATTGAACACGATCTCCATGGCGGCGCTGCTGGTGTTATTGCCGCTGGTAGCCTGGTTGTCTGACCGGTTTGGCAGCCGGGTCATCCTGATCCTGGCCCAGGTGCTTTTGGCATCACTGGCGTATCCCCTGTTCCAGCTGATTCATTCAGCCCAGCCGGTTCTCATTCTGATGGCTGAACTGTCTTTTGCGGTCCTGGTGGCGATGGGGACAGGGGGGATTCTGGTGCTGAATGCGTCCCTGATTCCTGCCCCCGTGCGGTGCACCGGGCTGGGTTTTGCCTACAACATCGCGATGGGGCTGTTCGGTGGCACGACGCCCCTGATTGCGGCCTGGTTGATCAATGCAACCGGCAATCCGGTCGCCCCCGCCTATTGGCTATTAACGGCGGCCTTGGTGTCTCTGTTAACGCTGGTTTTTGCTGTGCCAAAGTGTCACGCCACAGGGATTTGATGCCACCCGGCAGGCGTGTTGCGGAACAGGGTTGCTGATGACCGATTGTTGCAAACGGCTGAGTGAGCCAGCGCTTGCCCGGCTCAAGATAGGGATCTTTCTGTTGGCCTTGTGGCCTTTGGTCAAGCTGATCATGCGTGGATATCTGGATGATCTGGGGGCCAATCCCATTGAAAAGATACTGCGCAATACGGGTTTCTGGACGTTGACGTTTCTTACCCTCACGATGGCGGTCACGCCGCTACGGCAATTGACGCAGCGCGTCTGGCTGGGGCGTTTGCGCCGGATGCTGGGGCTGTTCGCTTTCTTCTACGGCGTTTTGCATTTCAGTACCTATCTGATTCTGGATCAGTTTTTCGATTGGCCAAATATTCTCAACGACATCAGCAAGCGACCCTACATTACGGTGGGCTTTAGTGCCTTGGTGTTGATGATTCCACTGGCCGTGACCTCTACCGATGCCATGCTCAAGCGACTCGGAGGCAAACGCTGGCGGAACCTGCATCGGCTGGTCTATCTGATTACGGCGGCGGGAGTGTTCCACTTTTGGTGGCTGGTCAAAAAGGACATCAGTCAGCCACTGATTTTTGCTGCCTTGCTGACGATCTCTCTCACTATTCGTGCTGTTTACGTGCGGAAATCCAGGGGCAAGTCCGCCGTGCATTGACGCGGCCCTGACCATGGATTGGTTTCGTCATCACACTGAGACATACCCACAACCACAGGAGGTTTATATGCTTTTCCGGCCCGATTTGTCCGAGCATGAAGTGACACCCCAGCCTGTATGGGAGAGTCGACGCGAATTTCTGCAAAAGTCCTTGTGGGTAACGGCCGCAGCCGGAATGGTGGGGACACCCCTCGGTGCGTGGGCGGGACTGAACGCCACGCCGAATCCTGACTTCCGGCCCGGGGATACGCCGACGTCCCGGGATAAGGTCACGACCTACAACAACTTTTATGAGTTCGGGACCAGCAAGGAAGATCCGGCAGAAAACGCCGGCACATTGAAAACCCGGCCCTGGACGGTGTCGGTAGAAGGGGAGGTCAACCAACCGAAGACCTTTGATGTCGACCAGCTTCTAAAGCTGGCACCGTTGGAAGA
>SXQV01000170.1 GCA_005792805.1 Methylococcaceae bacterium
CCACAACTCAGCTTCGCGCTGCCCGATCTCGCCAGCCGGCTGACCTGGGGCCTCACATTGCGGCTGCACCCGCTCGATGAGGACGATACCCGTCACATACTGCAAATGAAGTCACGCTCACTGGGACTGGAAATGCCCGGCACAGTCGCGCGGTTTCTCATGAATCACACCCAAAGAGACCTTGTCGCACTGACCTCTCTGCTGGAGCGGCTTGATCGTGCCTCGCTGGCAGCCCAGCGGCGGCTGACCATCCCCTTTGTAAAAGATGTATTGCATATACGCAATGAGGAGGGACACCACGAAGTCACCTGACAGAGTTTCCTGCCTATGAAATCCGTGCATCCATCATGATTAAAGCAGTACTACTGGATACGTTACTACCATTATGAGCAGTCACAAAAGCCCTCAAAGAATGACCACATGGACCATTCATTGAGGGCTTTATTCCTAACCGCCTAACGTTTTCGATACCCTCACTGCCCTATCGTCAAAGACGTACCGGGGAAGGATTGCAAGTCCGAGTGTACATAGATACCACCATACGCCGGCACCGGATTGGTCCAGTCGCCGCCGATGACCACCGGAAACGCGGGATCCGGCGATATATACCAGGCCCATGCGGAGTAGTGAACACCTATCTGATTGATTTCATCTAATTTCTCTTGATAAGAAGTTGGATAGTATGGCGTAGCGCCATCATAGGAGCTACTCTGATTATCACCAAATTCAGTCCAGATTAAAGGATACTTTCCAGTGATGCCTGCAAAGTTAGTAGAGAAATCTGCCGGTTTCCCATCGACGGTATATCCAGCTTCGCCTTTATGGGTATAAGGATGCGAGTCATACATGATGTTATAGGCATAACCATTGGCCTGGCCAGCATCCTTGACATAGCAGTCTTCACTACCACAGTTCTTCGCATCTGAGATGAAACCGAGATAATAGGCATAATCCAGACCACCAACGATCACCACATTCCTGGCCCCTGTCGCTCTGACGGTATCGTAAAGATCCTGCATCCCATAGTAGCTGTCATTACCATGGAGCCATTCGCTATACGATAGACCATAGGGTTCATTGTACAATTCGAACAGGACATGACCAAAGTCTTTATACTTGTTGGCTACTGAAGTCCAGAAAGCTAATGAGGCCTCATTATTCCCTTTCGGCGCCATCTTTTGCTGCTGTGCAGCAGAGCTAGACCAATGATAATCAAGAATAATTACCATGTCATACTTGGCTGCCAGATAGACCAGTGCATCAATGATTTGCCTGTAAGAGCCTGCAACTGTTTCATCTAAAGAATTGTTCCAATAGTCAGCATTCATTGAGATACGAATTACGTTTGTACCCCAGCTATGCATATTGGCAACGTCTTGCTCGCTCAGGTTTTCTCCGGATTTAGACCATTCAAGGGTGGGTCTCGCCATCCCCTTCAACCGGAGTTCGGTTACACCATTTAATAACAATTTATCACCGCCAGTTGAAAGCTTGAAATTAGCCGGTGGAATTGCCGGAGGAATAGTTCCTAGCGATCCACCACAGGATCCGCAGACAATAGTAGCAAACACCGTATAATCCTTGATATACGGATCAGAGATATAATCAGGTGAACCTTCAGTGATAGAGAAACTTGATATACTGGGTTGACCATTCTGAAGATTGATAGTGATAGTTCCATAATACTTGTTATCAGCATCCTTTACGTTCCATACACTCACGGTTCCCGGCACTGGAAGAGCACCACTTGAACCCCAGCCGATTGAATAACTGCCCCAACCAGCGTCATTATCGCCAAGAACCAGTGCTACATTTGGATTTTTGCCATCACCTACTGCATTGGCTATATCAGCAGCGGTACAGTATGTACATACGACCGAACTCACACTGACCGAAGGCGCACCACTGGTGGGGTTGTTTATCTTTATGCCTTTCAGATAGTTACCATTAGATCCATCGGCTGAATAATCGCTCATGGTAACCGTCTTTCCATCATAGTTAATGGTCAGGGTACCAAAGTAAGCTCCAGATTGAGCATCCTTTATGTCCCAGGCACTCCATTGTTTCTTTGCATCAGTAGATGTAGGTATTCCACCAGAACCCTGATAACCAATAGAATAAGTCTTCCAGCCAGCTCCATTGTTGCCTAAAACCATTGTCAGGCTTGGATTTTTCCCATCCCCAATATAATTATATATTTGAGCATTCGATGCGCTGACAGGCAGGGTTATACTCGGCACCCCCTCACCTTTAAGATTCAGCATCAAAGTTCTTGCTGCACGATCCCTTAACCTCACTATCTTTATAAGGTATATGGCGTCTCTATGAATTTTGAAGTCGCTCTGGTCTTTAATCACAAACCGGTCATTAGCTAACGCGATCTGTTTGACACGTCCTTTTTTAGAGTATGGGTACGATATAGTGACCTTATATTTATCCTTTATTACTGCTTTATCAAAGGTTACTACATATTTCTTTCCCTCCCACTGACCGACAATATTCTCCAAGCCAATATCCTTAAGCGAAATATCAGCCGTCGCTATTGAGGAGAACCCCATAACCAGCACCGCCAACAGCGCAGTAAGATGAGATATTTTTCGCATAACGCACACCCTGGTAACTGTTAATAATTCGCAATACCATACTTCGACAAGTTTAACCAAGCTTATAGCGATATGGCGACTTCGTTAATCGAATACGGAACCGCCATATGCAAAAGTCTTCAGTAAGTAATATCCACCGTTGCTTTTCCATCTGCATTTGGATGCGTGTCTGGGGGCTGGATGATTATCGTGGCTGTTGTCTTCCCATCATCACCAGACAGGTTAGTCTGAACATCTTGCCACTTCGCACATTGACTCGGGGCGGTAAAGGTTTTTGTTTTATCTGTTTTGCCATCCCCATTGGTTGTCGTCTTCAACCGGATGGACCAGACGCCTGCCTGATCCGGCAGACAAATTGTTACCGTCTTCAGTGTTGTCCCATAATATTTACCTGTCTCTGCATGAGTGAATACACCACCTGCATCAGTCGCCCAGTTGAACGTGTACTTTTTGCTAGATCCTACTTTTGGATTAAATCCATCTATAGCATTGGAGCTACGCAGGAAGCTCTTAAGCCTTTTCTCATTCTGCAATGATTGTGTCGTTTTTCCATCACATTTATTAATGCTTGCCGAGGAGTTCTTGCTTTGCAGATGCTCGGCAGTTCCGTTTACAACCAGTTCGGATGAAACGATACCCCAATCACTACTGGTCGCTCCATGTTGAAAATAAAATGTCGCATCAGCATGATAGTAAGAAATGCACGTCAAATCCGTTTCGCACGCATAGTTTCCATGCGCCGACAGGCTTAACGTATTTCCTTTCACATCGCTTAATAAAGTCCCCGTGGCTGCCCTACAGTGTTTGGCATCTGTGCCACCCCCTGTGTCAATATCACACACCTCACCAACCATTGAGGCGACATTGCCACTCCGTCCATTTTCACTCAATCTAATCGCCTGTACGTAAGATGCCGCAGTCGCCTCAATGGTTTGAGCAGTTGTCATACACAGATCTGCCTGAGCCATTCCTGATGCCAATATTGATAAAAACAGTATTCTGGGTTTCATGTTGCACCTCACCAATCCGGATTAACTTACATAACGTAGGGCAAATGCCCCTGCCTCGCCTCCAAAGTAAAGCGTTTGCCACAAAAAACAACCCTGTTTTTGTATCATTTGATACAATCGCCAGCCTTTGGTCGAACCCGACATGAACAGGTGGCCTCAGCGGCTGAATGCAGTGTTCTGATTGCCAAGCACTTTTTACATAACAGGCCGTTCAGCGCAGGTTTTACCGGACATTGCCCCTTACGGTGCCAGCCTCATCCACAGGCTGATTTTCCCGGTCCAGCCAACCGACGGAGACAGGTCACTTGCCCAATCTCTCGATCCTTCTTGTAGATGATGACCTGAAGTTGCGACTGGCGTTGACTGAGTATTTGTCAAATGCGGGGTATAGCATGTCGACTGCGAACTCTATCGGGCAGATGCAAACCCTTTTATTACATTCCACACCCGATCTCCTCGTTCTTGATCGATACCTGCCAGATGGCAATGGCTTTGATGCTTGCGCAGACTTACGCTCCGCTCACCTTCATATTCCCATCATTATGCTGACGGCTTCTGCAGAAGATGCTGCGAGAATTCAAGGCCTGGACAGTGGTGCGGATGATTACATGACAAAACCCTTCAATCCGCGTGAGTTATTGGCTCGAATTAACGCTGCGCTCAGACGCGCTTCTGCGTTTTCAACGACTGAAGTCTCAGTGCTGTCCAGTGACATTCATATTGGAGCTTTCAGGTACTTATCAAACACACGCACATTAAGGCTAGATGACCATATTGTGCCACTCACACGGGAAGAGCTTGTTGTATTTGTGTCACTTCTCGAAAAATCTGGCACAGTGCTTTCTCGGCTACAGATTGCACAAAGGCTATATCCAACCGGCAAAACCCACAATCAACGCAACATCGACATGTTAATCTCCCGTATACGACAGAAACTCTCTGTTACATTGGTCGATAAATCGCTGATAAAAACTGTCAGAGGGTCAGGTTACCTATTGGATCTGGATCAATTACAGCACATAAGCACTTCTTCATGAAGGGGGTATTATTGCATCGCGATACTTTTTATAGGCGAATAGGCATCGCTGTCATTGTTCTTCTTTTCGCTTCGCAGATCATTTCCCTTATTTCAATTTTATTATTCCTTATCTATCCGGGATCAAACACCTTTTCTGAACTATCTTTAGCTCTTTTCAGTGCCCTGGAGTTAATTGCACAACAGAGCACCCCTGAGCTTCTCAACACATTACTATCGAGAATTCATGATGTCAGCGGAATACAATGGTTGTTCAATCCTGAATTGCCCGGGAGATTTGAAATTATCGACCCATTGAAACAGCCGGGTCTAAGTCAGGCTGCTAAAACTATCGGAAGTCTTTCTTCTGGCGAAGTTCAGTTATTCTCGGAAAAAAATAATACCTTGGTCTGGCTCTACCATACAGCCGAACCCCACTTTGCGCTCGGGATGCAGGTTAAGCTCCAACTCTGGATAGAAAAATACATCAAAATAGCCTTCCCCGTCATTCTGCTATTCAATCTACTCACCGGCTGGTGGCTGGCCTACCGCTTGAGCAAACCCTTACATCGTCTGGCACAAAGTGCCCTACGCTTTGGCAAGAGCAAAGACATACGACTTTCTGTCGAGCCCAAGGATCCACTGGAATTTATTCAGCTAGCCGAATCGCTTAATACAATGAGAATGGATCTGGATACCCAGGTACGCAAACGTGAAGAGTGTCTTGCGGGTATCTCCCATGACTTACGAACCCCCTTGACACGCTTACGTGTAAATATCGAATTATTGCCAGACTCCCCAACAGTATCAGACATGCGTGAAGACCTGGATGAAATGCTGGTCGGACTTGAACAAACCGTTGAACTGGCTCGGCTCGACATCGAAGCCAATGAACCGTGGAAACTGGGCGACGCTGATAGCCTAATCAAGGAAGTGGCGGATAAATACCAGCGCATCGGCGAAAACCTTGAATTTATTCCAGGAAATATCGGCTGCATCAATTATAAGCCCATCGCACTGACGCGACTGCTCTATAACTTAATCGATAATTCGCTAAAACATGGTGAGGGTCGTGTCATCATTCGTTCTTGTCACACACAAGAGTCACAGGAAATCCAGGTCTCCACTGCCACATGCAGTGCTCCCGCTCAATCCGGCATGTATACCCGACTTTTGACTTTCTCTGGTGGTCAATCCGGTCTGGGGCAGAAGATCATTGCACGGTTGGCTGAAGTTCATCATGCGAACATCCAAGTGGATACTCACCGAACGGACCAAATGGTTTTTCGCATCATATTCAAACGAAATTCTTTTGGTAATCTTCCAGAGCGAAGCCAGAATAATGCAGCCGGAGCAATCCTATAAACACCATTCACTCCACCTTATTAACTTAACCAATAAAAACTCAACAGGCTACCCGTTAATCGCGCTTCGTTACTGGTTTTATTTATTTCATGAAACACCTTGGAGAACGCAGTGAAAGTATTGGTCATCGGCACCGGCGCCATCGGCAGTTTCTACGGTTCCTTGCTGGCACAAGCCGATGTCAGCGTTTCCGTGCTGGCCCGGTCGGATTACGACACGGTCCAGGCGCATGGCATCGACATCACTAGCGAAACCGCGCTGGGCCAGTGGCATTTCCAGCCGGCGCAGGTCGTTGCAAAGGCCGCCGAGCTCGCAGAAAAACCCGACATCATCCTGCTCTGCATCAAGCTGGTCGAAGGCGCTGACCGCACGGAACTGCTGCGCGACGCCATCGGACCAGACACGGCCATCGTGCTCCTTGCGAATGGGGTGGAAATCGAGGACGAGGTGGCGGCCGCCTTCCCCGATCACGAATTGATCAGTGGTCTGGCGTTTATCTGCGTCACCCGCACCGCGCCGGGAAAAATCTGGCATCAGGCCTATGGCCGTTTGGCGCTGGGAAATTATCCGGGCGGACTGTCGGAAAAAACGCGAGCGCTGGCAGAGGCCTTCGAGAAGGCGGGCGTCGGCTGTACGGCCACTGCGGATATTGTCACTACCCGCTGGCAGAAATGCTTGTGGAATGCCTCCTTCAGCCCGCTCTCGGTCCTGTCCGGCGGATTGGGTACGACGGATATTCTGACCACACAGGAACCACTGATCCGCGCAATCATGGCGGAGGTCTGCGCCATTGCCTCGGCGCTAGGTCATGAGCAGCCTGCCGAGATCATCGACAGGCAGATCGATGGCACCCACAAGATGCCTCCCTACAAAACCAGTATGCTGCTGGATTTTGAAGCGGGCCGCCCCATGGAAACCGAGGCCATCCTGGGTAATACCGTGCGGGCGGGACATCGAGCCGGGGTAGCTATTCCGCACCTGGACACGCTTTATGCGCTCATGAAATTGCGGGAACTCAGGCTACGCAGCAGCGGCTGATCGGGCCTCTGCATAATCCCGGATCAGCACGCTGCTCAGCTCTGGGTCCAGGGCAACTGATGGAAGCGCCAACCGGCAATGGTACTGCGGTGCTTCTCGCCGTCCATCGGCCCTTCAAAGCCTTCCTCGATATTGGTCAGATCGGTATAGCCAGCCTCTGCCAAAGCGTTCGCCGCCGCCAGGGAGCGCTGTCCGCTGCGGCATAGCAGATAGATCGGTGCCGCTGTGTCGGCGACTGCTTCACGCACCCCTTCCAGAAAATCGGGATTGGCCCGCATGTCCGGGGCAAACTTCCACGGTACATTAACGGCGCCGACCGGGTGGCCGACGAAGGAGAACTCCACCGGGTCTCGCACATCAATCAGGACGGCATCTTCACTGGTGTTTAGTGCGGCATGTGCCGCCTCGGCAGACAGCGATTTAATGCAGCTCATAGGGGATTCCTCTCAAAAAAACAGGGGCCACCGACGGTTCAGGTGGCGTTCAGATTTCCTGAACAGAATGAAACAGCCGCTCCACATCGGGTATCAGCTTTTTATCTAGCAGGAACATGATGACGTGATCGCCATCTTCAATCAGGGTGTCGTGATGAACTTGCAGCACCTCATCGCCACGCACCAGTGCGCCCATCACCACCCCTTCCGGAATGTCGATCTGGTTAAGTGGCACGCCAATCACCTTCGACTCGCCTTCCGTGCCGTGGGCCACCATCTCAATCGCCTCCGACGAACCATGCCGCAAGGAATAGACCTGGGCAATGTCACCCCGCCGGATATACCTCAACAGCGCGCTGATGGTGGCCTGCTGGGGTGAAATCACCAGATCGACGTGCGAGGCATCGACAATATCGGCGTAGGCGTCGTTATTGACGAGGCAAATCACCCGCCGGGCCCCGAGACGCTTGGCCAGCATGGCCGAGAGAATGTTTGCCTCATCGTTGTTGGTGATCGCGCAGAACACATCGGCGCTCTCGATGTTTTCACTCAGCAGCAACTCCCTGTCCGAGGCATCGCCGACCAGCACCGTGGCCTTCTTGAGTTGCGCCGCAATTTTTTCGGCGCGATTGATGTCACGCTCGATCACCTTGACCTGGTAACTGTCCTCAAGGGCCATGGCGACGCGCTTGCCGACGTGACCGCCACCGGCAAAAATCAGCCGCTTGTAGGATTTCTCGGACTTGCGCATCTCCGACATCACGTCCTTGATTTCCTCAGCCGATGCCAGGAAAAACACCTCATCACCATGATTGATGATGGTGCTGCCGTTGGGCACGATCGGCTGTCCATCCCGGAATATGGCGGCAATCCGGGCGTGAAAGTTGGGCATGTGCTGGTGCAGCTCACGAATCTCGCGCCCCACCATCAACCCACCGCGAACCGCACACACCGAGACCATCCGCACCCGCCCTTCGGCAAAGTCCAGCACCTGGGTCGCGCCCGGATATTCCAGCAGGCGCTGGATGAACTGGGTAATGATCTGTTCGGGACTGATGACGTAATCAATCGGAATCGTTTCCGGGGAAAACAGCCCGGGAAACGAGAAGTACTCGATGGCCCGTACCCGCGCGATCTTGCGCGGCACCTTGAACAGAATATCGGCCATGCTACAGGCCAGCATGTTCGTTTCATCATCGCTGGTAGCGGCGATCAACATGTCCGCCTCTGCCGCACCCGCCGTCTGCAAGATCGTCGGATGGGCGGCATTGCCCTGCACTGTGCGGATATCGAAGCGGTCCTGCAATTTCTTCAGCAGGTCGGCCCGGACATCGACCATCACGATATCGTTCTTCTCACCCGACAGGCTGGCCAGCAGGCTTCTGCCGACCTGCCCTGCCCCCAAAATGATGATCTTCATTGCGTATCCCTGGAATCAACGTGGCGCGATTGTATCAACATGGCATGGCGATAGGGGCAGGCGGCACTCCTGACATGGATTAACCTGTCAACAGGCGCCTGTTTGCCGCTCTTTCCCGTTTACGTCACAATTCCGCAATGTAACCGGATTACACTCATGACGATTCCGGACCGTGAAGGAAACAGAAATTTGTCGGTTGTGGCGGTTTGCCCGGGTAAGAAAACCACCTGCAACATCAGGTTGAACAAGGACAAGTCCGTGATGGCGCAATTCAGGTAATCGGGTGCATTGATGGTCACACCACTTAAGGCTTGGCACTTATGCCTCACCCTATTGATCGCCCTTGGCTCCACCTGGCCCGCGTTTGCCGTTCGCCCGTTCGTTACGGACGACGCCCGAATTGCCGACTATGGTCAACTTGAAACCGAATCATGGATGGAGGTCACCCATGCCGAGGGCGCTTACGGCGATGCGCCCGGATTCAACACCATGATTGGCGTGACGCCACTGGACTGGCTGGAAATCATCGCGGGGACTGGCGTCGGGCGATCTGCCAACGATAAATGGGCTATTGCCAATCCGGTCATCCAGGGCAAGCTGCTGTTCACCAGGGCCGAGGCCGATGGCACACCCGGCTATGCGTTCTCGTCCGGCGCAACATTCGATGCCGGTCAGACCACCCTTGCCGCAGGGGGGACGGTAGACGAGAACACCAATTCTGACTACAAACTGGGCGACAACTACTACGCCATGGGTTTGATGACCCACCGGCTATTCAATGACAGCATGCAGGTTCACACGAATTTCGGACTGCGCGCTGAACATCAACGCGGGATCGGTGTACGGCTGCGGCCCTACTGGGGTGTCGGACTGGACATGGAAGTCATCAGGAAAGACATTCACGCAATTGCCGAGGCTTATGCCGGTGATCCGCTTCAGTACAATGCCCCACTCTATGCAGGCCAGTTCGGCGCCCGATGGATTTACAGTGACTATGTCAATGTAGACCTCACCTTTGGTGCCCAGCCCACCACCAACACCTACCGGCAAGTCACCAGCTCGGTCGAGGTCTGGGGTCAGCTCGGCCTGCGGCTGCTGTTCGACGTTTTCACGCATGATGGAAGACCGGGTGACAGCAATGGCGCGAGTGGGCTGTTTGCGTTATCCCATTGAAGCAAAAAACGACGTAAGTTTCCCGCAGACAACGCGCTGGAAACAACCCGCACCAAAAGTCGCCGCTCTTTTCGGCCTGGTCATGAGCAAACCAGCATGGCGGCTTGCAAACTCTCCCTCACGCAGAATGTACCCACGCTGATCCCCGGCGCATCGGAGCAAGCAAACTCCGCTTGACAGCGCCCCGAATCCTCACTGAGCATTACCGGGTAGTGAATCCTTGATCTGCTCACCGGAGGCAACATGAAAAAGACTCGCCGTGAATTTTTGAAGACGACGGCCAATTCGGGCGCACTGCTCGCCTTGTCCACGGTTGCCGGATTGAGCAGTGAAGCTCAGGCAGCCAAAAACAAGACGGGGCACGCTCCAGCGACGAAAAGAAACGATGGGCCTGGATTGAAGGTGCATCGGGGGCATATTTTTCATATTGCAGGTGCGCCCAAGGTCACCGATGCGGCCAAAGCGCTGCAATGGTTCCCCGATGGTGCGCTGGCAGTCGATGCCAATGGGCGCACTGTCTTTTGCGGCAACTGGAAGGACCTACCGGCCAATCTGGCCAGTGCCAAGGTTATCGACCACAAGGGGAGCTACATCCTTCCAGGATTCGTTGATACCCACATGCATTATCCGCAGGTTTTCTGCGGCGACGCCTATGGTGGCGGGCAACTTCTTGAATGGCTGAACAACTGTATCTTCCCTTCAGAAGGATTACTGGCCGATCCCGCCTATGCCAGGCTGGCGGCAACGGAGTGGTGCGATCGAATGATCCGCTCCGGAACCACCATGGGGCTGATCTTCGGATCAGCCTTCCCGCATGCACAGGATCTCCTTTTCCAGACGGCGCGGGATCGGGGGCTGCGCATTGTCTGTGGCCGTGGCGTCGAGACCGTGGCACCCGATTGGTCAAAGCTCAAGACTCCGGAAGAGGATGCCATTCGATTGGTTCGGGAAGAAATCGAAAAGTGGCACCCCCTCACCGAGGCGGCTCGTCGTGATGCCTTGCAGTTTGTGGCCGTCGTACCGCGCTTCAGTCTTTCGGTAACGCCCAAAACGATGGCGGCGCTGGGCGAGCTCTATGCCGAGTATCGTGACCGTGGGGTGTATTTCACCTCGCACCTCAATGAAAACATGCGGCCCAAAACCGGCGAAATCGACTCGACCAAGGAGGTCTACAAGGTCAATAGCTACCTTGATACCTATGACGGCAAGTTTTTGCCCGGCTCTGCCGTGGGGGGCAAGAGTTTCCTCGGCAAGCGGAGCGTCTTTGCCCATTGCGTTCACTGTACCGATGCAGAACTTTCGCGTCTGGCCGAAACCGGGAGTTCGATCGCACACTGCCCCGTATCTCAGCTATTTCTGGGTTCCGGCACCCTGCCCTGGCGGCGTACCGTGGCAGCCGGCGTCAATGTCGCCATCGGCAGCGATTATGGGGGAGGGGATGAGTTCTTCATTCCACAGATTCTCAATGCCTGCTTCAAGGTGCATATTTCCGAGCGCTCACCGGTCGGCATCGATCCCTACCCCCAGGATGACCAATCGATCTCCCTGCATCCGGCTGAACTCCTCTTTACCGGGACGCTTGCGGGCGCAAGAGCGCTGGATCAGGAAGACCGGTTCGGCAACTTTGATGTCGGCAAGGAGGCTGATTTCGTGGTGTTTGAACCATCCAGAAACACAACTTATGACCTGACGCTCAAACACATGTACAGGAACCCGGATGCGAAGACGGCTCGGGATGCGCATCTTTTCGCCGTCATCATGCTGGCCAGGGAGTCGGTGGTTGCTGAAACCTATGTTCGCGGTAGAAGGCTGATGACCTCCACGGAACTTTCCTGATCGAAAATCAGGGTATCGTGCTGACGGCCCCTGTGCCATAAAGTGAGCGCCGGATCCATTCATGAATGGATCCGGCGCTTTACCTGAATCTAAATGATTTCATGCAAATGAGCGCACCCGGTCTGGATTGCATTTTCGGTTGCCCGAATCCTGTTGCTGCCGCAGACCGCTGCTGGTCATGAGCGATTCCCTCAGTTACGGTTTTTCCAGCCTGACGCTGGCGTTGATTCTGGCCTTTTCCGGCAAGGCTCTGGCCTTGGATGATGCCCTTCCAGCCCCGGATTCACCTGTACAGAATGTCCCGGAGAAGACCGGCAAGAGAGCCGGTCAGGATACGCGCCGAGGCAATGATTCAGGCACGGCTGCCAGCGGAGCCTCAGACACGAATTCCGGCAAGGACTCCACCCGAAAGGATGACGCGCAAGAGAATCATGCCGCAACGGATCGCCATACGCTGCCCTACGATGCGCCGGACGAGGTCGGCGTCGCCGGTAACCCCGCGATCGATGTCCTGTTCGGATCCGGTCTGCTCGGCCGGACCCTCGGATTCGACGAGGAGTCGGGCATCCATCTTGGAGGCCTCTGGGTCGGAAACGCGGACGTTATGCTGACCGGGGGACTCCCAATTAACCCGCATACCAGCCAGCTCGACCCGGTCGGCGGGAAAAGTCCGAACAAGGGAACGTTCAACAGCCTGTTCATCCTCGGCGGCAACATCGATCTTGGGAAATACTCGCCGCTCAAGGGCGGAAGTCTCGGCGCGGCTTTTCTTCAGTACAACGGCCAGGCGAGCAACGCGAATGCGGGCGCGCTTCCAGGCTACAACGGCATCAACGGACAGGCACCTTACAATCGAAGCGAACTCTATGAGCTCTGGTACAAGCAGACACTTCTGGACGACCGGCTGACGTTCCGCCTTGGGAAAAGCGTTCCCACCTTCGAATTCAACAACGTGCTGCGATCACTCGTCATTGCCGGCGAGAAACCGTTCATCCCCTCGATCTCGGGACTCCTTTACTCCCCGGTCTTCATCAACCCGACGCTTCTCGGCGTCATGCCAGGCTACTACAACTCGGCCTGGGGTCTGAGTACCACTGTCACCCCCATGCAGAACACTTCCGTTGCCTACGGCGTCTACGACGGCAGCAATGCCAACCAGACCCAGACGGGCCTGCATGCGGGCCCCATTTTCAACAACGGCATCTTCAATATCGGCGAGGTCGGACAGCAGTGGGGCGGGGATCTCCCCGGTCGCCTTGCCGTTGGCGGCTGGGGCCAGACCGGGACCGTCAGCACGCCGATCATCGGTGGGCCAACGTCGAAAGGGGCGATGGGGACCTATGCCCTTGCAACCAACCGGCTCGCCCATGTGATCCGCCAGGATGGCGAGGGCAGCGTGATCGGCTACATGCAATACGGCATCAACAACTCAAGGATCATGCCCGTCAACCAGTATGCCGGCGGCGGCATCTCAGGTTTTGGCCTGATCCCCCATCGTCCGAAGGACTCGATCGGTCTGGGTGTAGCCGTTTCCTGGCTGAATACGCCCACGGTGGGAAGCATTTCATCACCGCCCCATCCGACCCGGATCAATACCAGCAATATGCAGTTCATGAGCCAGTTCTACTACCAGGCCCATGTGATCGGGGATGTCTACTTCACGCCCGCGTTTACCTATATCCCGAACCCCGGCCAGCCCGTGTCCTACAACCTGGGGGAGGGATCGTCCTACAACAGCGCTTATCCCTCATCGACGTCCCTGATCTTCCAGTTGACCACCCTGTTCTAGGCCCGCTTTTTTATAGCGTGAACGCCGGTTGGGCTCGGCGGTTTCGAACCCAACACTCATGAGGACTACTCAACGCAGCGGCTTCGGCTTGCCCGTGGTGGTTCTTGCACCGCTTTCCGAGAGACATTCATGCTTGACGGAAAAAGTATGGCTACCGGCGGTATTGCCATCTTCTGCAAGCTTGCTGATCTCGATGGTGTACTGGCCATCCCCCTGGGCGACCACGCCCGGCTCAGAGAACACATTGTCGGTACTGTCCAGATCAACCACCGCAACCGCTTCTTCGCCCTTGGATACTTTCATCTGAATATGATACGGAGAGGTTTTGGTTGCCCCCTTGACCCAGAAGCGATACCGCTCGGTAGCGGTCTTGATGCCATTGAGCTTTTTGGCCGAACAGACCACCGTGTAGCGGCGTTTATCCGTCTTGTTCGTCAAGGAACCGGAGAAGCCGGGCGTTCCTTTTGCTGGCTGCGGCGGTGTCTCTGGATCAACCGGTGGGTTCGGGTCATCCTGGTCAGGCGGGCTAATATCAATGGAGTCCGAGGTACCGGTGTGCGCCCCATTCGCGGCGGTGCAGTGGTGTTCGATGGTAAAGCCGATTTTACCCAGCGCGGAGGCTCCCTTCTTGATTTTGGTCACCGTGAGTTCATAAGCGCCATTTCCCCCTTTGTTGTATCCCCAGGGACTGAATACGCCGGATTTATCCGCAACGACCGTTACACCCTCTGAAGCCCCTACCTTCTTGACCGTCAGTTCCAACCCCACTGGAAGATTGGAGATATATCTAATTTGAAATGAATATTTGTCAGTATTCCCGTTTCCATCGTCGTAACAGACCACCGAAAACTTGGAAATGGACGACTCCACATTTTTGGTGGCCGATCCAAGCGTATGGGCATTGCCATCGATTGAAAAAAACAGAAAACCTGCAAGGATTAATAGCGCCTGCTTCATGTGAGCCCTCGTAACGTCCGGTTAATGTAAGTTTTTCTGGCTGCACTCATCTTGAGTCTGTTCTTGATCTTCCCTGACCGGGACCTATCACTAAATTCAATTTCAGCGCCCCCCAGCAAGGCTTGGCCAATTCAGTCCGGCCAGACTGAATTTCCTCAGCACCCGTACTCCACACCGGAAGCTTAATAGGAGCATCCGGCGGGTCAAGTGTACGGTGTCAGTCCGGCAGCAGCTTATCGTACGGCAACAGCGGTCCTTGTACCACGTTTCTGCCATTCTTACCGACAGCGGGAAGCTCAAGATACTCGTCCGCTGCCAGATTGGGGCCTAGCGGCGACGGCTCTGCCCTGGCGCCTCGGGGAATCTGAATGGACGGATGATCGAAGGGTGCGCGCTCCCAACGCACACGCTCATCCGTAAGGGTTTTCAAGAAGGCAACCAGGTCAGCCTTATCCTGTTTGGTAAGGCCCAA
>SXQV01000171.1 GCA_005792805.1 Methylococcaceae bacterium
CACGGGGATGGTGACGATGATTACCCAGTCGCAAAGCGAATTTGAACTGCATGCCCGCGCCATTCTGGGGTTGCCGGTCTCCACCGCGTTGCGGCAGCCGGGTGCCAGCGCCGTCATTTATGGGGGGGTCGATGCCAAGGGTCTGACTTACGAAAGGCTGGAGCAGGCGCTGTCGGCCGAGGGGACTGAAGTGAGGCTTTTCGGCAAGCCGGTTGCCTCGGTGCGGCGCCGTATGGGCGTGGCGCTGGCAGCGGCTGAAAATGCAGGGCAGGCGCGAGTCAGGGCGCGTGAAGCGGCGGCCTGGGTTCGCCCTGTTGCGTCTCCTGAATGATCTCTTGTGCGCCGGTCTTTCATAAGAAAGAGGTCTGATGGCGGGGTGGAATACCTCATCCGGCCCTCGCCTGGAACGTGGTCTTCGACGATGGCTACTCTAGCGCCTACGTCCAGTCCTACAGCTACCACGTTCGTCTCGTGCGTAGCGGACAGTCTTTTAGCGCTTTTGACGTGCTGGCCCCCGCGCTATCACCCGCCACCCAAACAGCCACCGGCACCGTGGGCACGGTCATGACCGCCACCACCGCCTTCACCCCGACGAATTTCTCCGGTGCAGTGAGTTACACCATCAGTCCGGCCCTGCCCGGCGGTCTTGCGCTAGACCCCTCGACCGGCGTCATCAGCGGAACGCCTGGCACCGCGCAAGTGGCCACCGACTACACGGTCACCGCGACGGGTTCCACCTCGGGGTCCGCTACTGCCACGGTCAGCATCACGGTAACCGCCGCACTCCCAAACCCCATTCCCACCCTCGGTGCATGGGCGCAACGGGTCATGCTGTTGCTGCTGATTGCTGCCGCCGCCCGCCATGGCCGCCGGCTACGCGCATGAGGTTGAGGCCGTGAGACTCGGCACCGAGCTTGGGTGCCGGTAGCTAGCTCGCATCGGCTCCTACGGGCTCCGCCCCGGCTGGTCAGGTGCGATCCGTAGGAGCGCTGCCCCCAGCGCGAGCGAGGCCCAACCACGGCACCTGGCTTGGGTACCGGTAGCCAGTCCGCCTCGGCCCGAGGGCGGGCCTCCTACGGGTTTTGTCCCGGTGGGGTGTCCGGACGGGCAGGAGCGCTGCCCTCAGCGCGAGCGAGGCCCAACCACGGCACCTGGCTTGGGTGCCGGTAGCCAACCCGCATCGGCCCGGGGGCGGGCCTCCTACGGGTTTTGTCCCGGCGGTCAGGGTGTGGTGATCCGTAGGAGCGCTGCCCCCAGCGCGAGCGAGGCCCAGCCACGGCACAAGGCTTTGGGTGCCGGTAGCCAACCCGCCTCAGCCCGGGGGCGGGTCTCCTACGGGTTTTGTCCCCAGCATTGGCCCGGACGGGCTCCCGGGTTTGTTCCAGCTACTCTCTGAGTGCGTCATTCATGGGTGTGTGTTGGCTCATTCCTTGAGCCTCATGTCTTATTGGATGAGGCTGGGAGTTTCCAAAATTGGGTAATCCATGCAAAACTTGGCACCGTTTGCAGTGGCTGAGATATTTGATCTATGAAGTCGGCGCGATTTGTTGAAATCCTGTTTCTGATAGGGGCCTCTGGCCTGACGTGGGACACGGCCATTGCCGATGTTTATAAGTTTGTTGGTCGCAATGGTCAGGTGGTTTACACCGACAGTCCACGGCATCACGGGTATAAGCTGGTCATAAAGACCCCGGAGCGTGCAATAAAGCCCGTGACGATCTCGCTGGGGGCCGGGCGCAGATTGGGGAATGATTCGGTGCCGTCCACGTCTTCCCGTGAGTTGCCAGCCCCTGACTATGTACCGTTGATGTTGTCTGGTCAGGCACAGAAGGGACGCTCGCTGGATATGCGCCGGATGCAGTACGCAAACGTGATTGAGCGAGCCGCTTACAGGCATGGGCTTGATCCGGCGCTGCTGCACGCGGTGATCCAGGCGGAATCCGCCTACAATCCGGGGGCGGTTTCCAGTAAGGGCGCCATGGGCCTGATGCAGCTCATGCCGGGTACGGCGGCACGCTATGGTGTCCGCAATCCGTATGATCCCGAGGACAACATCTTTGGTGGGGCCCGGTATCTGAGGGATCTGATGGGTATGTTCCGGTCGGATGTTCGACTGGCTGTCGCTGCCTACAATGCCGGTGAGCACAACGTGATGAAATATGGCTATCAGGTGCCGCCTTTTGCGGAAACCCGTGGTTATGTTTCCAGGGTTCTGGGTTTTTACAATGGCTACAACTGAAGCATCACGGGATCTGAACGCCGAATGATTCCAGCAGGGTAATCAGGCTGATGAGAGGGAGACCGATCAATGCATTGGGGTCGTGGCCTTCGATTCGCTCCAGCAATGTGATGCCAAACCCTTCCGACTTGAAGCTGCCGGCGCACTCGTAGGGTTTCTCGGCATCAACATAACGTTCTATCTGCTGTTCCGACAGTGGCCGGAATGTAACCCGGCAAAGATCGATCAGGGTTTTTGAAATGCCGGTTTCTGCCTGGGTCACACAGACAGCGGTATGAAATTCCAGTGTTCGGCCCGAGGCCCGCAATAGCTGGGCAATCGCCTTGGCCCGCGATCCTGGTTTGCCGATCAAGAAGCCATCAATGGTTGCTACCTGATCGGACCCGATAACCAGGCCCTCCGCTAACCGATTTGCTATGACGACCGATTTTTCCTGTGCGAGCCGTGCGGCGAGATCATGGGCTGTTTCATTCACATGTCCGGATTCATCGATTTCGGGTGAGGTTGATTCAAAAGGCAGTCCTAATTTCCTCAGCAGGTCCCGCCGGTAGGGGGATGTGGAGGCCAGGATAAGTTGTGGTGAGGGTGCGCGCATGATATTGGGTAGATGTGTTTTTGACAGATTCGCGTCTTTGAAGCTATTATTCGCCGATTATGCCTGACCGTTTACCGGATGTGATCGACCCCTTGGCCTTGGCCGAAAAGAGGCGCCATCTGCGAGGCGAGATGGCCCTGGGTCAACTCGACAGGGTGGTGAAGCTGCTGGTTGACGCCCAGGGATCGGCAAGAGTCGATCTCATGTTTAGTAAAACTGGCCGTCAGGCCAGTGTAACGGGGCGGGTTGAAGCGGAGCTGGTTTTGCAGTGCCAGTGCTGTCTGGGTGCAATGTCCTGGCCCGTCAGGAGCGTAGTCAATCTGGGGATTGTGAGCTCGGTGGATCAGGCGTTAATGCTGCCCGAGTCCATGGAGCCGCTACTGCTCGATGCCGAAAGCGAAATGCCACTGGCTGATATTGTCCAGGATGAGTTGCTGCTGGCAATACCGGCAGTTCCCCGGCACGCTGATTGTCAGTTGCCCAGGCCGCTTGAGGCAAAACCAGAAAAGCCCCATCCCTTTGCCGGGCTGGCTGAATTAAAGTCCAAATTATCTTCCCAGGAGTAAACAATGGCTGTTCAACAAAACCGTAAAACCCGTTCCAAGCGTGATATGCGCCGTTCCCACGATGCATTGACCGGCCCGACGCTCTCCATCGAGCCGACCACTGGCGAAACGCATCGCCGTCATCATGTCAGCGCGGATGGCTTTTATCGTGGTCGTAAGGTGATTGCTACCAAGATCGAAGAGACCAGCGAAGAATAAGCGGCTCTCGGCTCGCTCTCCCCCCTGAATCGTTTTCCTACACCAAATTCCGCTTCGAGTATGTCGCGAAAGCTGACGATTGCGCTTGACGCCATGGGCGGCGATCGCGGCCCCGATGTCATTGTTCCCGCCGCGCTCGATAGCGTGGCCAGGTACCCGGATCTCCATCTGATTCTGGTGGGCGATGAGGGCCGCTTGCGGCAGGCGCTTGAGGGTCGTGATTCGGAATATGCCGGCAGGATCAGCGTTCATCATGCTTCCGAGCTGGTCGAAATGTACGAAACCCCGTCCAAGGCGTTGCGGGGCAAAAAAGACTCTTCCATGCGGGTCGCCGTCAACCTCGTCAAGGAGCACAAGGCCGATGCCTGTGTCAGTGCGGGCAATACCGGGGCGCTGATGGCAATCGCCAAGTTTGTTCTGAAGACCATTCCTGGGGTAGACCGTCCGGCTATCATCGCGATGCTGCCGTCAAAAACCGGGCATACCCATGTGCTGGATCTCGGCGCCAACGTGGACTGTACCGCCGAGCATCTTTGCCAGTTCGCCGTCATGGGGTATGAACTGGTCAAGGCGGTCGAACACAGGGAGCACCCTCGGGTGGGTCTTCTGAATATCGGGGAAGAGGAGATCAAGGGTAACGAACAGGTCAAACAGGCGGCAAAATTGCTCACGGGAACTCATGTCAATTTCGTGGGTTTTGTCGAGGGTAATGACATTTTTGCCGGCAATGTCGATGTGGTCGTCACTGATGGGTTTACCGGTAATGTGGCTCTGAAAGCTATTGAGGGCTTCGCTAAACTGCTGGGCGGATCCCTGCGGGATGAGTTCAGTAGAAACCTGTTCACTAAATTGCTGGGTCTTTTCGCGCTCCCGGTGCTGAAGGCCTACAAAAAGAGATTCGATCCCCGCGCTTACAATGGCGCAAGCCTTGTTGGCTTGCGGGGTATCGTCGTCAAGAGTCACGGGAATGCCGACCAGGTCGCTTTTGCCAATGCCATTCGTGTTGCCATGCTGGAAGTGGAGCAGGGTGTGCCGGATCGCATAGGCGAGCGGGTGGCCGAAGTGTTCGCTTCGAGGAAGATTGCGTGACGCGCTATGCGACTTTGCTTGGCACCGGTGGCTATCTGCCAGAAACCATTCTGACCAACGAGCAGATCTCTCAGACAATTGACACCACCCACGAGTGGATTATGGAGCGCACCGGTATTCGTGAACGGCGGATTGCCGGCAAGCACGAAACGGCGTCCAGCATGGCCGAAATTGCGGCGCGTCAGGCACTGGAGGCCGCAGGGCTTGAACCAGATGAGCTTGATCTCATCATCGTTGGGACGGGGACGCCGGATCGTGTCTTTCCCAGCACAGCTTGCCTGTTGCAGCATCGGCTTGGGATTACCCACTGTGCTGCCTTCGATGTTCAGGCGGCCTGTTCGGGCTTTATCTTTGCTCTGAGCATTGCCGACCAATACATTCGTGCCGGAAGCGCCCGTCATGTTTTGGTGGTGGGGAGTGAGATGAACTCCCGCCTGGTTGATTGGAGTGACCGCTCTACCTGTGTGCTCTTTGGCGATGGGGCAGGTGCAGTCGTCCTGGGCGTTGCGGATGAGCCGGGTTTGCTCAGTACCCATATTCATTCAGATGGTCAGTATCAGGATTTGCTCTATGTGCCGAATCCTGCGGCCAGCCATCCCGAAGAGGAAACGGCGTCACGTTATCTCAAGATGCAGGGCAATGAAGTGTTCAAGGTGGCGGTCAATACGCTCGGGCGAATTGTTGACGAAACCCTTGAGGAGAATGGGCTTGAAAAGACCGATGTCGACTGGCTGGTCCCACATCAAGCCAATATCCGTATCATTACGGCCACTGCCAGGAAGCTGAAAATGTCGATGGATCAGGTGGTGGTAACGGTTGAGCGGCAGGGCAATACTTCCTCCGCCTCCATTCCCCTTGCGCTTAACGAAGCGATTCGTGATGGCCGTATCCGGCGCGGTCAGACTGTATTGATGGAAGCCTTCGGTGGCGGCTTTGCCTGGGGCTCCGCACTTCTACGCTATTGAATCAGATGTCTTTATGAGTCGAGTTGAGCAAAGGCTGGCCTTCTTGTTTCCCGGGCAGGGATCGCAGTCAGTAGGGATGCTGGCTGAACTGGCGGAGGTTTATCCGGTAGTCAGTGCAGTTTTTGACGAGGCATCCGCCTTGTTGGGTTATGACTTGTGGGCTTTGGTTAAAGAGGGTCCTGAAGATCAGCTCAATTCAACCCGTTTCACTCAACCGGCCATGCTGGCGTCGGGTGTGGCAGCCTGGAAAGTCTGGTGTGAATCGACAGAGGAGCGGCCGGCCTGGATGGCGGGCCATAGTCTGGGCGAATACACCGCGCTGGTGTGTGCGGGTGCGCTTCGTTTCGAGGAGGGTATCCGTCTGGTTGCCGAGAGGGCGCGCCTGATGCAGGAGGCGGTGCCTGCCGATGCCGGTGCCATGGCGGCCGTGTTGGGTCTGGCTGATGAACAGGTGGTGCTTGTCTGTGAGCAGGCCACTACCGTTGACAAGGTCGTGAAAGCCGCCAATTTCAATGCGCCGGGCCAGGTCGTCATCGCCGGCCACCGCGAAGCGGTCACGCGCGCTACGGAACTGGCCAAGGAAGCCGGCGCGAAACGTGCCATCATCTTACCGGTCAGCGTACCCTCCCATTGCCCGCTGATGCAGCCTGCGGCTGCACAGTTCAGGCGTTTGCTGGATGCGGTGGATTTTGCCGTACCGGCTGTTCCGGTGATCCACAATGTGGATGTGGCCACGCACGATGAAGCCACGGCCATTCGTGAGGCGCTTGAACAGCAGCTTTACGGCTCGGTCCGCTGGGCTGAATCTGTTCGCCGCATGGCGGATCAAGGCGTTGACCGCTTTGTCGAGTGCGGCCCCGGACGTGTGCTGGCCGGGCTTAACAAGCGTATTGTCCCGGAGGCTCAAACAGAGTCTGTCTTTGACATTTCATCCCTCGATAGAGCAAAAGGTCTAATTTCATGAGTTCACCCCTAGCAATTGTGACCGGCGCCAGCCGGGGTATTGGGAAGGCTATTGCGGAACGTTTGGCTAAGGATGGTTTTTTCGTGGTGGGAACGGCGACCAGTGATGCCGGTGCTTCGGCCATTACCATTTATCTTGAGGAGGCTGGCCTGAGTGGTGTGGGCCGTGTGCTGAATGTCGCAGAGGCGGGGACGATCGAAAAGTTTGTCGACGAAGTGAGCGAGGAATTTGGTACTCCCGCCGCCCTGATCAATAATGCGGGCATCACGCGTGACAATTTGCTGATGCGCATGAAGGATGAAGAGTGGGATGACATCATCCGCACCAACCTGACCTCAATTTTTCGTATCAGCAAGGCCTGTATGCGCGGCATGATGAAGGCGCGGCATGGAAGAATCGTGAACATCACTTCTGTTGTGGGATCGACCGGCAATGCGGGTCAGACCAACTATGCGGCGGCCAAGGCCGGTATCATCGGATTTACCAAGTCGCTGGCCAAGGAAGTCGGCTCGCGGGGTATCACCGTAAACAGCGTGGCACCTGGTTTCATTGATACCGATATGACCCGTGGGCTCTCGGACGAGCTTCGTCAGTCGCTGCTAGGGAATATCCCTTTAGGCAGGCTGGGCTCCGCAGAGGAGATCGCCGGGGCGGTCAGCTTTCTGTGTTCAGTGGATGCGGGATACGTGACAGGGGAAACTCTGCACGTGAATGGTGGAATGTATATGGCATAATGCGCGCGCCTGTTGGGTGTGTGCGGTCCGCTACGGATTGGCGCCGGGATAATGGGCCATTCGCCTAAGAATGAAAAACCCTTGTATTCATTGGGGTTCAAATTAAAATTTCAAAAACCAGACTTAGATTTAACGACTGAGGATAAAAAATGAGCGATGTATCAGAGCGTGTAAAAAAGATCGTAACCGAACAGTTGGGCGTGAAAGAGGAAGTTACCAACGAAGCGTCCTTTGTTGACGATCTGGGCGCTGACTCCCTGGATACGGTTGAGCTGGTCATGGCGCTGGAAGAGGAATTTGAATGCGAAATTCCTGATGAAGACGCCGAAAAGATCACCACGGTTCAGCAGGCGATTGACTACATCACCACTAACGTCTAATTGTTTTACCCCATTAACCCCGTCAGGCGTAAATGTTTGACGGGGTTAATGTGTTTCAGGGGTTTTCGATTGTTCTGCTTGGGGTTTGGCCGTGACTAAGAGACGTGTTGTAGTAACCGGAATGGGCGCTGTATCCCCGGTGGGGCTTACCGCAGCGGATTCTTGGGACAGTGTATTGAATGGCAGGAGCGGCATTGCCGCCCTTGATGTGTTCGATGTATCCGAGTTCACCACGCGGATAGGCGGAAGTGTCCGGAACTTCGATATAACGGATTACATCAGCGACAAGGAAGCCAAAAAAATGGATGTTTTCATCCATTACGGCATGGCGGCCGGCAGTCAGGCGTTCGAGCATTCCGGAATTGAAGTGACCGGGGCCAATGCCGATCGTATCGGTGTTGCGATTGGTGCGGGTATCGGTGGTATCACCGGTATCGAAGCAGGCCATAATTCTTTCCTGAAGGGTGGGCCGCGCAGGATTTCTCCCTTCTTCGTGCCTAGCAATATCATCAACATGATATCGGGTAACCTTTCCATCAAGTATGGTCTCCAGGGTCCGAATTTCGCGATTGTGACGGCCTGTACGACAGGCACCCACAATATCGGTGAGGCGGCCCGTATCATCATGTACGGCGATGCCGATGTGATGATTGCGGGTGGTGCCGAAATGGCCACCTCTCCGACATCGCTGGGCGGTTTTGCTTCTGCCAAGGCGCTCTCGCGCCGGAATGATGAGCCCTTGCTGGCCAGTCGTCCCTGGGACCGTGATCGTGATGGATTCGTACTCAGTGACGGTGCCGGTGTGCTGGTTCTGGAAGAGCTTGAACATGCCCGCCAACGCGGGGCAACCATCTACGCCGAGCTCGTTGGGTATGGAATGAGCGCCGACGCCTACCACATGACCCAGCCGCCCGCTGGGGGTGAAGGGGCTGCACGCTGCATGCGCCATGCGCTGCGAGACGCAAAAATCAACCCCGAGGACATCGACTACATCAACGCGCATGGAACCTCGACTCCTGCGGGCGACCTGGCGGAAACCCAGGCAGTCAAGAGTGTCTTGGGCGACTATGCCTACAAGGTCGCCGTCAGTTCCACGAAATCCATGACCGGACACATGTTGGGTGCGGCGGGTGGGATCGAGGCGATTTTCTCGGTTCTGGCATTGCGGGATCAGGTGGCGCCGCCCACAATCAATCTGGATAATCCCGATCCCGCCTGCGATCTTGATTTCATTCCCCATCATGCGCGTGAAATGCCGATGCAGTATGTCATGTCCAATTCCTTTGGATTTGGCGGGACTAACGGCACCGTTATCTTCAGAAAGTTCGAGTAAATCCAGGTTGCGGGCGGCTTGTGCGGCCCAACCCGAATGAGTGCGAGGCGCAAACGATGACCGCCATGCGCGTCAACGGAAAATCCGCAAGTCGTATCGATCTGCTTGATCGGGGGTTTCAGTACGGTGACGGGGTTTTTACGACCCTCCTGGTTCAGGACGGCGTGCCGCTTTTTCTTGAGCGCCATTTTGAGCGGCTCACACGGGACTGCCAGCGTCTCGCGATTCCCCCTTTCGAATGGGCTCTATTGCGGCAAGACGTGATGGCGGTTCTTGGCGACCAGAGACAGGGGGTCATCAAGATCCAGATCACCCGTGGAGCGGGCGGTCGCGGCTACCGCACTCCCGGTGTGGTCTCTCCGGCTCGCGTGGTTGTCTTGCACCCCCCCTCCCGTTTCCCCGATCAGTACTCAAGCGCGGGCATCGAAGCCCGCTATTGCCATGTGCGGCTGGGTATCAATGCGTCGCTGGCCGGCATCAAGCACATGAATCGGCTCGAACAGGTTCTCGCCCGCTCTGAGTGGCAGGATAACGGCGTCGCTGAAGGGTTGATGCTTGACCATGAAGGCCTCTTGGTCGAGGGCACCATGAGTAATGTGTTTCTGGTGAAGGGCCGTCAGTTGCAGACGCCACGGCTTGATCGTTGTGGTGTGGCGGGCGTGATGCGTTCGATCATCATCAGTGCGGCGTCAACGCTTGGACTGAGCTTCAGCGAATGCCGCTTGACCCCCGCAGCGGTGGATGCTGCCGATGAGGTTTTTCTGACCAACAGTATCATCCGGTTATGGCCAATTCGCTGTCTTGAAGGAAAAAGCTACCCGGTCGGGCCGGTCACGTGCGAGTTGCGTGACTGGCTGAAGCAGACAGTAACGGACGAAATAAGCAGATGGTCTCGCGGCTAGCGGCCTGGGTACTGGGTGCCCTGCTCCTGATGGCCTGGATTTATGCCGACTACCGGGTCAGCGTCGATAGTCCCTTGCGGATTAGTGAACCTCTTCGCCTGATGGTCAAGAAGGGGCAGGGTGTTTCAGCTGTGGCGCAGGAACTGCGGTTGCGGAAGGTGCTGGTCGAGCCGCTGTGGTTGCGTGTCCTGGCGGCTGCACAAGGCACGGGCGAGAACCTGAAATACGGGGAATACCTCATCCCGCCTGGTACCACGACCCGGGGGTTACTGGATCTTTTGGTCAGCGGCAAATCACGGCAGATTCCCGTTACCCTGGTTGAAGGGTGGACGTTTGCGCAAATGCGGCAAGCCTTGGCCAAACATCCGGGGTTGCGGCAGGAGGTTGCGGACAAAACCGCCGAAGAAATCATGGCACTGCTGGAATCCCCCGGTATGTTTCCGGAGGGGCAATTTTTTCCGGATACTTACTTCACCGGCATGAACACGTCCGACCTCGATATTCTGCGCAAGGCACATAATAAAATGCGGGAAGTACTTGAGACCGAGTGGCAGGTGCGGGCAGCGAATCTCCCGCTGAATAGCCCGGAAGAGGCCTTGACGTTGGCTTCCATCGTAGAAAAAGAAACTGGCCGGGCGGAAGAACGTCCCGCGATTGCCGGCGTGTTCACCCGCCGCTTGCAGCGGGGTATGCGATTGCAAACCGATCCCACCGTCATTTATGGGGTGGGCGGGGCTTTCAGCGGCAATTTACGCAAGGAGGATCTGCGGCGGGACACGCCCTACAACACGTATACGCGCGCCGGGTTGCCACCCACTCCCATTGCACTGCCTGGGCGCCAGGCCATTCACGCGGCCCTGAATCCGGCTGAAGGTAACAGCCTCTATTTCGTGGCAAAAGGTGATGGCACACATGTGTTTTCGAGTACGCTGGATGAACATGAGCGGGCTGTCGACAAATTTCAACGGCATCGCTAGCTACCGATGAAACCCCGATTCATCACTCTGGAAGGGGGCGAGGGGGTGGGTAAAACCACTAATCTCGCTTTCATGGAGTCCTATCTCAGGACTCGGGGAGTTGATCTGGTGCGTACTCGTGAGCCGGGCGGGACACCGCTGGGTGAATGTATCCGTGGGCTCTTGCTCGATTCTGGCACCATGACTGGCGCTACGGAGCTGCTTTTAGTTTTTGCGGCGCGTGCTCAGCACCTGAACGAGGTTATCCGTCCCGCACTGGCGGCGGGTCAATGGGTGTTGTGTGATCGATTTACCGACGCCAGCTATGCCTACCAGGGGGGTGGCCGTGATCTCGATACTAAGGTCATCGGGTTTCTGGAGCAGTGGGTACAGGATGGGTTGCAGCCCGATCTCACCTTGTTGCTGGATACCCCGATCGAGATTGGGATGTCGCGTGCGAAAGAGCGGGGTGTCACGGATCGGTTTGAATCCGAACATCTCGGTTTCTTTGAGAAGGTGAGAATGGCCTATCTGGACCGGGCAGAACAATACCCTGATCGCATCAGGCGAGTCGATGCTTCGGGCAGCCTGGAACAGGTCCAGGCAGGCATTGCTGTACACCTTGAGCAGCTGCTCACACGCAGCGTATGAGCGCCATGTCCGCAGTTTATCCCTGGCTAGAAGGGCCTTGGCAGCGTCTGACAGCGGCTATTGACTGCGGCCGGATACCGCAGGCCTTACTGATTCATGGGCCGGCCGGGCTGGGCAAGGCCGGCCTCGCGACGCTGTTTGCCCAGAGGCTGCTTTGTGCTGAATCGGGCACGATGCCCTGTGGTCATTGTCATTCCTGCCATCTGTTTGAGGCCGGCACCCATCCGGATTACCGGCTCGTCGGGCCCGAGGAGTCCGGCAAGGCCATCAAGGTTGATGCGATCCGCAAATTGATCAACGATTTGTCGTTAAAGCCGCAATACGGAGGCTACCGGGTCTTTGTGATCGATCAGGCCGACCAGCTGAATATCAGCTCGGCTAACGCGTTGCTGAAGACGCTGGAAGAGCCGGCCGAGCGAACCCTGCTGCTGCTGATTACCCATCGCCCCGGACGTTTACCTCCCACGATTCTAAGTCGATGCCAGAAGCTGAGTATTCGCGCGCCCCGCAGGGATGAGTCGATTCAATGGCTACAGGCACAACATCCCGGGTGTGCCGCTGCGGTGTTGCTGAGCGCCGCTGGCGGTTCGCCTTTGCAGGCGCTGGCATTGGCCTCGACCGATGTGGTTGAGCGACGGCAGCGCATGTTTAACGAATTCAGCGGTGTGTTCCAGCATCAGCTCGACCCGGTGAGCGTTGCTGATCGCTGGCATGGCCAGGCACACGAGGAATGCCTCGACTGGATGCTTGCCTGGGTTTCCGATATGGTCCATTTGGGCATGGCACCGGCGGCTTCCCGCTTATCCAGCGCCGATCTTGAAACGGAACTGACCCGGCTCATCCAGGGGCATCCAATCGGCGGCTTGATCGAATTCCGGGAGGTGCTGCTGAATTACCGTCAGGCCCTGGGTGGTCAGGTAAACCGCCAGCTGCTGCTGGAAGAAGCCTTGGTTGGCTGGTCGCGCATGGGCCAGCGGGCTAACATGAGTCAATCGTGAACGGAGAAAATCCGACTGGCCGGCACCAAGGCATGCTGTCTCTCAGTATCCGAGAGGCCGGTATCCTCTATAGCTATTACATGCCTTTCATCAGGAACGGTGGACTTTTCATCCCAACCCAGCGAACGCACACTCTCGGGGACGAGGTTGTCGTATTGCTGCATTTGATGAATGAGCCGGAACGCATTCCCATTGTAGGGAAGGTGATTCTCATTACTCCGAAGCAGTCAGAGAGTCACCAGCATCAAGGCATCGGTATCCAGTTTGATGACAAGGAAGGCCCGGCCCTAAGGGCCAGGATTGAAACCTATCTGGCCGCGTTCAAGGATTCGCAGCAACCGACCCACACCTTCTAGGCTGTCCCATGACGGGTCACTTCACCCGCATGCCCGGCTGTGCGCCCTCGTCTGGAATCAGCACGAAAGGCCCGCCGCGCTCGTCACTGGCGGCCAGCACCA
>SXQV01000172.1 GCA_005792805.1 Methylococcaceae bacterium
ACAGGTACCATCGGCGACATCTGTAGTTACTGGGCCACGCGGACCACCCAGGAAGTGACCGACACACCCGCCACCACCGGCAGCGCCGGCACCACCGCCACCACCGGCACCGTCTACCTCAATGACTGTCCCACCGGTGGCTGCCTGGGCTTCGCGTTCACCCTGCCTACGGTTTTCACACCGGTTGCCTACAGCAATCAGGGCACAACGCCCTTCATCAAGGCGCAATGGCCGACCAGCCTGCAAACCACGCCTGGTTCTACTACTGACACCTGCCCGACCCCACCTCCGGGCGGAAACTTTCCAACGACGAAAATACCGGGGCGGAATGGATGATTACCATCAGGATCTCTTGACCTTAACGGAGCTTGCTCAAGAGTACGGAAAGGTATAGTAACGATCGGCGGTGAAGCCTTGCCTTGATCAAGCAGATTGGCGGCAATGCCGGAGCCAATCTCGATCTCGCGACCGATGACGTGCTGAACCTTGCGAGGGGGGGGCGGCGGCATCAATCTGGCTGCTGGCAAGGTCAACCGAGTGATGCTGTTAGCCTTTCGCTATCGAACTGAATGACTGTCGACGACCCGACATGCAGGCTCGCTCCACTCACGCCACCGACGCCCTCCACATCGAAGGCAGCCTGCTGCAGGCGGAATTTCTGCAGAACCTGCTGGAGCTCAATGCCGGCCACCAGACGGCCGCCGATTACGACATCCCGCCGGGGCTCAATCTCAAGGACGAGATCGGCCGCTACTGGCGCATTGCCACCGCCCTGTGGGCGGACTATCAGGTGCGTTCGGCGCGCCCGGACGCCAGGCCGGACCAGGTCACGCTCACTCTCTGGCTGCTGCCGTTCTTCACCCGCGTGCTGGGTTTCGAGCAGATGCAGACTGTGTCCGGCGAGACGATCGATGAACGCCGTTTCCCGCTGACCCACAAGCTGGGCAACACCCCCGTCCTGCTGGCCCCGCACAGTGCCGACCTGGACAAGAGTGACAGCCGCTATGCCCCGGAAGGCCGCCGCCGTTCCCCTCATGCCACCCTGCAGGAAAATCTCAACGCCAGCCACGCCGCCCAGTGGGGCATCGTCGCCAATGGCCACACCGTCCGCATCCTGCGCGATAACCGGCAGTGCAACATTTATTCTGTAAAAAGTCGCTTAGTGACTTCTCTGGGTATGGGTTAACAAGGTTTGAGATTCAGGTAGATTTTTCCAGTCATCCAATCCTCATCACACTCGGCGAGCAAGGCTGAAACCAGGCGCAGACACGAAGCCGGATTGGGGAATATCGAGGCCACGCGGGTTCTGCGCTTGAGTTCGCGGTTGATGCGTTCAAGACCATTGGTGGTGCGGAGCCGGGTGCGATGGGTCGGTGGATACCCGAACACGGCGAAGCCTTCGGGAAGGTTCTCCTCTGCCCAGGCGGCCAATTTGGGTGCCGCCTGACGCCATTCTTCCAGCGCCTGGTCCAGCAAGCGTTGGGCCTCGGCGCGATCCGGAGCATTGAAGATGGCGCGAATGCGTTGCGCCACAGACTGGCGCTGCTCGTGGCGGCTGAGGTAGGCTTGGGCATTCTGCTGCAGGTGAAACTGGCAACGCTGCCAAGGCACACTCGAGTAGATGGCACGCCGGGCCGCCTTGAGGCCGGCGTGGTCGTCCGCGATGATCAGCTTGACCCCGCACAGACCGCGCCGCACCAGGCGGTCGAGGAAGCCCCGCCAATGCACCTCGGCCTCGGAGAGTTCCACCGAAACCCCCAGTACCCGACGATGACCGTCGTCCGTGACCCCGACCGCCACCAGCACCGCGCAATCCACAATTTGCCCAGCGGCACGGACCCGCTCATAACGGGCATCCAGAAAGACGTACGGGGTTTCGCCCAAGGGGCGCTCACGCCAAGCCTGTAAGCCGACATCGAGCGTCTCGGTGGCCCGGCTGACCTGAGTCGAGGAAATCGATACCGTCGGCCCGACCAAGCGCTGCAAGACCTCGATGACCTTGCGAGTCGAGACGCCCTGGACATACATTTCCGCCAAGGCTAGGTGCAGGGCTTGCTCGGTGCGTGAACCTTTGTCGAGCACCGAGGGATAAAAGCCGCCTTCGCGCACCTGCGGGACGTCGAAAGTAATTTCACCGAGGCGGGTCATGACCGTCTTGGGCTTGAAGCCATTGGCATAGCCGGAGCGTCCATCAGAGCGCTCATACGGTTGGGCATTGAGGTGATGGGCCCGCTCGATCTTGCTGGCCTCGTTGACCAGGATACGCAGCGCTTCGCCGGCACCTTCAAGTCCTTGGGTGAGTAGAGCGGCATAGGCCGCCTCCAGAGGGTTGGTTTCTACGCGCATTGCCATGCTGTTCTCCTTCAAGGTAAGTGGTAAATTCACCCCAGAGAAGTCTCTCACGCCCGCCGTGGGTTCCAATACTCAATGAGGCTAGGAAAACACACCGGGCTGGTAATTTACAGGAGCCATGTTGCACTAACGGTACGCGTGGTACACGCCGATGCCCAGATAGAGGATGAACACAACTAGCAGGATCTGACTCATGCAGTGAACTGGTGGAAAGCGCTGTTAACGATAGCCTGGGATCCTGACGCAACTCAAGAATACTCATGTCGGCTTAGAGGCGCGTAGCTTTCAGAAAGCGCAGTTAGCCGTAACCAAATCGAAACAGCCAGAAAAGGCCACTGTGCTCGCACCAAGTCGGCCGCACAGCGTGCCGCCCGGCCATATTTCAGATTGGGGCTTGGGGCGCCACGGAACAGAACGCCGGGTGAAGCCGCCTGTTGACCGTCAGGTTGTCTGCCCGACCACGGTGATGATCGCCGCCGCCACGGCAGCCGCTCCTGCTTCGCCCACGAGGACGTCGCAGTGGTTGGCGCCGGGCACGGTAACCCAGCGGTGTGTCGGGTACCTGAGAAGGCCTGGGTGTATCAAGTAGCGCGTAGCGGTCATAAATTACTCCCGTAAACATTACCGGGCTACCACTGCCACGCTCCCCATCATCGTTTCTACCCCTCCAGCGATACGGTGTCTACAATGGTCCGAAATTCCCTGAGAATGTCCGGTTGGTGCCGGCTGAGAAAGTCGGCGACGTGCGCGTTATCCAGCAGTTTTTGCAGGTAGCCCTTGGCCAGCACCAGGTTGAGCACATCCTCGCCATCTCCCTCGACAACCCCCCGGACTTCAACGCGTGGATAATTTGAAAGCAAAGCGATGCTTCAACCCCTGAACATTGCAGTGGCAACAGTTTGATCCGCGATCTCGGTCATTAGCGAAATATCCTTGAGCGGATGATTTTCCCTGAGCGCCTTGGCCACCAAGAGAAAATTTGGCCAGAAAGACCGCAAGGAATCCGGCCCCTCCCTGCACCACAGGGCCGCCCAAAGACAGCGTTCCGCCCATTTTGACGCGCGGGGTTGGATGACCTCATCCAACACCTTCTGGATCAAGGCTGAGCGTCTGGTTGATCGCTTGGTCGAGAGCCTATCAACGACTTCCTGGTCATCCTCGAACCAGGATTCGGTGATCCCGGAGAACGCGGCCCAGTCACTACTGGTTCTCAGTACGTCAGCCATCGCCGACGGATCGAGGAGTTCCTCGGGAAGTTCCGTCAGTAGCTGATCGATCGCTTCACTCAAATTCAGGCTTTGCGGCCGCCAGGCATGTGCCCCGGTCGATTCGGCCACCTTGAGCAGGGCCACGGGTGGCAGAGTATGCGTATCCAACGCGGTGGCTAGATGATGCTGGATGGCGCGGTCAAGGTATTTCCAGGTGGTCGAGTGAACCGGCATCTCGGCTTTGATATCGCTCACGATGCCTTCCATTTCCCGCTTGGAAATATCCGGCAGGGTCCAGGCATCCAGAATGCCTTTCCCCAAACGGGTCAGAATGGAGGCAACCGTGTGTTTTCGGCCCTTCCGCGATAGAAAGTAAAAGCCCTGCGCGCCGCTGCCGTCGACAACGCTGGCAAACAGTTCAACGGTTGCGGGTTCCGGCCAAGGGGCACATTCCACGCCATGGCGTCTAGCCAGCCTGATGGTTTCATCGATCGGTTTCCGTTCGGCCTCCGGCAACCAATTACGCAGGGCGATGAGCCGTCTCAGGCTGACCGGGCTGAGCTGCTTGGCATGGGTATGGAGAACCTGCCTCAGCATCTGTCGGGCTTCAGTCCGGTCATCGAGGATCATCAACGGCGCGGCCTCGGCGATTCCCAAACTCGGTTCATTCAGAATCAGAGCAGCTAACATGGTCAGGGCATCGGGCGGCATGGCATAGGTGAATTCGGTGAGAGCCCGCGCGATTTCAAAGGGATCATTGTTGGCCTCGCTGGCCAAATCCTGCAAAAACGAGGGGATCGCTTCAAAATCGAAGTCCTCGGGCGGCTGAGTCTCACGCATCAGCTCCGCGGCAACCTCGAACAATTCGGGAATGGGTTGGAGCTTGGCGTCTCGCAGCAGGACAGCGATACGGCTGAGAAGCAGGGTTGAAATCCGGCCGTTACGCGCGAGGCCGACAACTCGATGCTGGAACTGATGCGCAAGGTCGATTTCTTCTGCCCGGCCGCGATCAACCCCATAGCGCAAGAACTCAAGTTGCTGGCCTAACAGGATGCTGTAGGCTTCCAGTAACCAATTGGGTCCCGCGGTTGTCGTACTTTCCGCATCCAGAAGTCCCTTGAGGCTCTCCATGACCCAGACGGGGTTATCTTGAAGCAGGAATCGAATGTTTTCGTCAGGGTATGCCTTTTGATTCTGGGCCAGTTGTTTCGCGATGCGTTGGGCATACTGCGGGATGATGTGGGGTTTTGTCATGAGATTGGGATGCAGGATGCCGAGTTCTAATAGTCCGCGGGCTTGAATCGTAACGAAGACGCAGTGCAATTCGAGGCGGTGGAGTTTCAGCCTAGACCGAGCTGTGGTTGCGGGCGATCAAAAATGTCCGCAGGTCGCCAACCCGGAAATATCGCCTGGACTTGATGATTCGGCTCTTGAGCCCATGAGCCTTGCGCATGGCCAGACTTTGAAGCGTTAAAGGCGCCAGCCCGAGCAGGGCTGCCGCATCATTCAGCACTAGCAGATGGTCATCCTCGAAAGCAGCAAGTCGGTCGGGCATGGATGTTCCGGGTGATAAAGCCACGGTTTCAAACGCAGTCCAAAGGCTCATTATCCCCGAAAGAAGCCGCACCAGGCGCCTTGTCAGCCCTCCAGCGATACCGTGTCCACGATCGTCTGAAACTCCCTGAGAATGTCCGGTTGGTGCCGGCTGAGAAAGTCAGCGACGTGCGCGTTATCCAGCAGTTTTTGCAGGTAGCCCTTGGCCAGCACCAGGTTGAGCACATCCTCGCCATAGCTTAGTTCCACCAGCTTGTAGCGGTCCTTGACCTGGTCCATTTCCCGCTGGAGACGGGCCATCGCCTCGGCCGAGGGGCCGGTCTTTTTCTTCGCTTGGGCAGTTTCGTTCAGCAGGCTGGCGGGCGTCGCTTCCAGCAGGGCTTTGGCATTACAATGCCGATGTTACCCAGAACTGGTCATACCCGCTGGTACGAGCGTCCGAACATATTGACTCAGTGTCCATAGCGCGAAAGAATTTGGCCTGAGAAGCCCTTTCCTTGTCGTCTATCCATGGATCAAACCCTCGCCCCCACTACCATCACCCAATTTAAGGTGGGAGAACTTCCAGAAAATGATCGCTACTCGGTCTGGAAGGAGAGTATTTCTGTCATTTTTGACGTTGAGTGGGAAGAGGAAGGGAATGGAGCATTTAACGCAGAGGTGACTAGCGCTCATCTCGGGAACCTACTGGTTGCGCAGACGACCAGTCTAAGCCAGCGGTTTAGTCGCCCCATTGGTCGGATTCATCAAGACGGCATGGATCATTGCCTCGTTCAGATTTATCTTGAGGGGGAGACCCACGGTCTTTGGGGGACTCGAGCGCACTCAGCTGCTCGTACTGGCGATGTCCTTTTTTTAGATGCGGCTCAAATTGTCGAATCAAAAGTCAGTGACTTTTCAAATCTGACTTTGATGATCCCGCGCGCTTTGCTTGTACCCTACCTGGGGTCGCCTGAGCGATTTCATGGAAGCATTTTGACTCGCGAATCTGCAACAGGGTGCTTGCTGGGTGAGCACTTGCGTATGCTCTGGACCTTGCTTCCTGATTTGCCGGCAGAGCAAGCGCCTGCGGTTGGCTCCGGGCTTGTCGACCTTATTGGGCTGTATTTTCGAGCAAATCAGCACGCATTCTCATTAGATAATGCTCCTGATGCCGGACTGGCTCTCCGTGAAGTTATACGCGGGTACATTGAAGGGGTTTTGGAACAGCGGGATGTGGGTCCGGAAAGACTGGCTGCCCGGTATGGTGTCTCCCGTTCAACGTTGTACAGCTTGTTCAAGCCTTTGGGGGGCGTTTCCAGATATATTTGGAATCGCCGTTTGCACAGGGCGCATGCAGAGATCTTGGCGGCGGGTGGGGGCCATCGAAATATAACCGCCATTGCCTTACGATTTGGCTTTAACGATGCAAGTCACTTCAGTCGTGCTTTCCGGGAGAGGTTTGGATATCGGCCTAGTGAAGTCCATGAGGCTTGCCGCTCTCCTTCTTGTAAATCTTCGGGAGAGGGCTTCTCATCGGTGGATCGGTCTTATGAAGATTGGATAAAAGGACTGAAGTGAGGAGCCCAAAGCTATTATTCTTGATCCAGATTCTAACTCTCACCTCCAGGATGGCGCACATGGGTTTTGCCTTCACCAGGAAAGTGGTTGATCGACTCGTGCTGGTCTCTGCGCTGGAAACATTGCAACACATCCGGTTACCGGCATGTCCATCTCGACCAGTGAAATTCCCTGCTCTTTGATTGAGCTTCTGACGGGTGTCCAGGATTTTTGATGGGGCCTTACATGCAGCTGATTCCAGTGGCGCACCATTGCCATGTTTAGTTGAGTACGCTATTGATTGAAGCGGGCACTTTGCCCGGTCTGAAAATGCAGCGCTAGCCAGATTGTTTCCTGATCGGGGTCGGTCCAGGCCACCCGGTGCCGGCAGTGGGCCGGGATCAGCAGCGCATCGCCGGGTTTCAGGTCGATCGGCTCTGCCTGGCTCTCAAATGCCAGGCGTGCGTGCCCTTGCAGGACGGCCACCCATTCGTTCTGTTCCTGGTCATACCATTCCCCCTCGGGGGTCACGTGGCCCAGCGAGAGAATCCGCTCCAGTCGAAAGGCCGGGGTTTCCAGCCAGGTTTCGAACACTTCTTTGGGCAGTTGGCCGGGAATGTGAGCGAAAAGGGATTGACGCTTGAGAGGGTGTGACATGAGAACGGCTGATCCTGACTGAAGGTGGTTTTGGTAGAGTATCGCAACCCTTACTGGAGACTTCCATGACCGCTATCCTGGCCGTTCTGGCCGTGCTGCTGTCGGCGTTCTGGTATTACCGCACGGCGGAAAGCCGGGGCCAGCCGGCGCTGGCGTGGGCAATCGCCGGTGCCATGATTTACTACGGCGGGTTCCTGTTCTGGATGCATGGGGTGTTGAAAAATCTCATGGCTGCTTATTTCCAGACACATGGCTTCTGGATCGGCATCGGCATGGACGTG
>SXQV01000023.1 GCA_005792805.1 Methylococcaceae bacterium
GACGTGGCCGGCATTCTGGCTTACTCCATCGCTTTCATTCTGGTAGTGCAACTCATCGAATGGGCACTGTTGCGCCCACTGGATCGACAGGCACAAAGGTGGCGCCGGTGACCCACCTGAGCATCGACATCCGGCGGAAAGACTACCGCAAGGGAGCCCGTTCGCAGGCGGCAGCCCCGGTCATCGAAAACCTCCAGCTGACGGTGTCTTCGGGCGAATTCGTCTGTCTAGTCGGCGCGTCCGGTTGTGGCAAAACCACCCTGCTGAATCTGGTGGCAGGGCTGGATCAGGACTATGAGGGCACCATTGGCCACGGAGTGAAACCCCGCCTCAGCTACGTCTTCCAGAATCCGAGGCTTTTACCCTGGCGGTCGGTGCGCGAAAACATCGAGCTGGCTTTGCCGCCGGACCATGATCCGGACTATGTAGACCACCTTTTCGAGATCGTGGGGCTCAGGGACGCCCAGGCGCTCTACCCGGAGCGGCTGTCAGTGGGAATGAGCCGGCGTGCGGCGCTGGTGCGGGCGTTCGCCGTCAATCCCGATCTTCTGCTGATGGACGAACCGCTGGTGTCGCTGGACCCACCCACGGCACGGCGTATCCGTGAGCTGATCATTCAGCTGTGGCGGGACCGGCCCCACACCGTGCTGTTTGTAACGCACGACCTGAGCGAGGCCATCGAACTGGGGGATAGGCTGGTATTTCTGTCCCCGTCACCCGCCCGGGTAATCGGCGACATCGCCATTGATCTGCCTCGCGGCCAAAGGAATACCGGGCAGATCGATGAGCTCAAAGCGCGCTTGCAACGAGACTATTCGGCGCTCGCGGAACTGCTTTAACTACACAGCGCGGCAACCTGCTTTTTCCGGTTTCTGCGTGCGGTAGCGGGAACAGCGGCGGCGGCAGTCAGGTGGCCAGCACCTCGCGGTATACCGCGAGGTTACCTTCCACCATGATATCCGCAGAGAATGCCTGCTCGACCCAATGCCGTCCGGCATGGCCAAGCCTTTGACGCAAGACAGGATCACCGATCACCCGGATGAGCGCCTGAGCCAAAGCCCCCGGATTGCCGGGCTCTACGAGCAGGCCGGTTTCATTGTCTCTGACTGCCTCGGGGATGCCCCCCACGTTTGAAGCCACAATCGGCAGGCGTGCGCAGGACGCCTGCAGGAGCGAGACGCCCAGACCCTCCATCAATGCGGGATGAACAAAAACATCCAGGCAGGGCAAGATGCGGGAAAGATCATCACGAAATCCGGCCAGCTGAACCCGGCCAGCCAGCCCCATGCGCTCGATGGTGTGCCGTAATTCCGTCTCCAGTGGACCCTTGCCAAAAAAGAGGAGCCTGACCTTCGGGAAGGTAGCCAGAACGTCAGGCAGGGCTTCCAGTAAAACATGGTGACCCTTGCGCCGGATCAGTTGAGCCACCACGCCCAGCGTGAGCGTGCCGGGCTGGAATCCGAACTCTTGTTCAAACCATCCACGGTCAGGGTGTTCCACGACGGGGGTAATTTCAATCGCATCCCGCACGCAACGGAGTTTTTGCGCTGACAATCCTTCGCTGAGCAATACCCGCCCGATGCCGTCAGAGATCGCAATGACCCGATCATGGAGACGATACTTGAGGGCGACGGCCAGCCGGCTTTCCGGGTTGTCCTGCCGGCGGGAATGAACCACCGGAACCCCGGCCAATCGTGCGGCGATGCCCCCCATCACATCGGCACCAATCCGGCTATGCAAGTGAACAATGTCTGGCCGGGTTTCACGGATAATCCGATACAGGCGGCGGATCAGGCCGGCATCAAGATCGCCTTCCATCTTTATCGCACGAACCTCGGCAAACGGTCGGGCGGCCTCAGCCAGCTCGCTGCCCGTGCGACAGGCCAGCACATTGCCGATACCGCAGGCTTTCAGCCCTTCGATCAGCAGCAAACTCTGGTGAGCGCCGCCATAGAGATTTCGCCCGCCCTCGACATGCAGCACTTTCATTACGGAAGCAGCCTCTCAGACACCCGAGAGATAGCCCCAAACAAGAAAGGGCGTGGCTGCCATAGACAACCCGCCCTCATTGAATGACAGAACTGTGCCGGCCAATCATTAGCCGACGCGGCATACTTACTGCACCAGCGCCAGTAACACGCCCGCCGCGACAGCAGAACCGATGACGCCGGCGACATTGGGGCCCATGGCGTGCATGAGCAGGAAGTTGTGAGGATTAGACTCCTGACCCACTTTATTGGCGACCCGCGCCGACATGGGAACCGCCGAAACGCCCGCTGCCCCAATCAGCGGGTTGATCTTGTTGAGCGGTGAAATGACGTTCATGAGCTTGGCCATCAGCACACCCGATGCAGTACCAAAACTGAAGGCCACGGCGCCCAAGGCAAGAATACCCAGGGTCTCGGGCCGAAGAAATTGATCGGCACTCAATTTGGAGCCCACCGACAGACCAAGAAAAATAGTCACGACATTGATGAGTTCGTTCTGTGCGGTTTTGCTCAGCCGCTCAACCACCCCGCACTCCCGAATCAGATTACCCAGACAGAACATGCCAATCAGGGGGGCCGCCGAAGGCAGCAGCATAGCGGTCAGAATCAGCAGGATTCCGGGGAAAAGAATCTTCTCAAGCCGGCTGACATGACGCAGCTGCGCCATTTCGATCAGTCGTTCATCCTCGGTAGTCAGTGCCCGCATGATCGGTGGCTGGATGAGCGGAACCAGCGCCATGTATGAATAAGCGGCGACGGCGATAGCGCCAAGCAGCTCGGGTGCCAGTTTGGAAGCGACATAAATGGAGGTCGGACCGTCTGCACCGCCAATGATGGCGATGGCCGCCGCGTCCCTGAATGTGAAATTGATGCCGGGCAGGAGATTCAGGGCAATCGCACCGAACAGCGTGCCGAAAATGCCAAACTGGGCGGCAGCGCCCAGCAGCAAGGTTTTGGGATTCGCCAGCATGGGGCCAAAGTCGGTCATGGCGCCGACTCCCATGAAAATCAGCAGCGGAAAAATACCCGACTTGATACCCAGATAAAGGTAGGACAGCAACCCGCCCTCCTCCGCGATACCCGCCACGGGAATGTTACTGAGTACCGCGCCGAAACCAATCGGCAACAACAGGAGTGGCTCAAACTCCTTCTTGATGGCCAGGTAAAGCAAGCCAAAACCGACGATCATCATGACCGCTTGTCCGGACTGGAAATTGGACAGCCCCGTGCTCGCCCACAGCTGAATCAAATCGTCCATCGTTTACCTCATTCCAGCGTCAGCAGATCGTCTTGAGAAGCCACGGTTTCCCCAACCTTGACGGCAATACTGGAGACAATTCCACCGGTACGGGTGCGGATTTCCGTCTCCATTTTCATGGCCTCCATCACGATGACCACGGTGTTGGGCTCGACATGCTGACCGGGCGCCACATTGATACGCAGGATATGACCCGCCATAGGCGCCTTGACGACTTCGCCCTCCCCTTTGCTGGCCGCAGTGGCTTCCGTGGACTGAGCACCGGCAGCGGCAACATCAACCTTGTAATTGCGGCCATTTACCGTAATTACCCCAGCGCTGGGCGCCTCTACCCGATAACTACGGCCATTGACGGTGACATCAAACTCGCCGGCGGCAACTGCCGGCTGAGCCGCCTCGGAAGCCACCACGGCATCCGCGTGTGGTGCCGGTTCAAACGCAGCCGGATTGCCACGATTCTGCAAAAACTTGAACCCAATCTGCGGGAACAGCGCGTAGGTCAGAACATCGTCGATTTCGTCCCGGGCCAGCCTCACGCCGTCCTTGCCGGCCTGCACCTTCAGCTCGGCCGTCAGTTTTTCCAGTTCGGGTTCCAGCAAATCGGCTGGCCGGCAGGTAATCGGTTTATCCGTACCCAGCACCTTCTTTTGCAGGGTCTTGTTGACCGGCGATGGCGTAGCGCCGTATTCGCCCCGCAACACACCCTGAGTCTCCTTGGTGATGGATTTGTAACGCTCTGCCATCAATACATTGATGACGGCCTGACTCCCCACAATCTGGGAGGTGGGTGTCACCAAGGGGATATAGCCGAGATCCTTGCGGACCTTGGGAATTTCCTTCAGCACCTCGTCGAAGCGATCCAGGGCACCCTGCTCCTTGAGTTGGCTTTCCATATTGGTCAGCATGCCACCGGGAACCTGAGCAAGCAGAATGCGGCTGTCTACGCCGCGCAGACTCCCCTCAAATTTCGCGTATTTCTTCCGGACATCACGGAAATAGGTTGCAATTTCCTCAAGCAATTTAAGGTTCAGTCCCGTATCCCGGTCCTGACCTTCCAGCGCGGCCACGACGGCTTCGGTGGCGCTGTGGCCATAGGTCATGCTCATCGAGGAGATCGCGGTGTCGACATTATCGATACCCGCTTCGGCCGCCTTCATGATGGTAGCAGTACTCAAGCCGGTAGTCGCATGACAATGCATGTGAACCGGCACCTCGACCGCCTTTTTCAGACGGGTGACCAGATCAAAGGCTTCATACGGCTTCAGCAAGCCCGCCATATCCTTGATGGCGATGGAATGCGAGCCCATGTCTTCAAGCCGCCTGGCCAAATCCAGCCACATTTCAATGGTGTGAACCGGGCTGACGGTGTAGGAAATGGTGCCCTGGGCGTGCTTGCCATTGGCGATGATCGCCTTGATAGCGCGCTCGAAATTACGGGGATCGTTCACGGCATCGAAAATGCGGAACACATCCACCCCATTGACGGCGCAGCGTTCGACAAACTTGTCGACCACATCATCGGCGTAATGGCGGTAGCCCAAAAGATTTTGCCCGCGTAGAAGCATCTGCAGCGTGGTCTTCGGCAGCGCTGTCTTGAGCTCGCGCAGGCGATCCCAGGGATCCTCTCCCAGATAACGGATGCAGGCATCAAAAGTGGCCCCACCCCAGCTTTCCAGCGACCAGAATCCTACCTTATCCAGCTTGCTACAAATCGGCAGCATGTCATCGAGGCGCAGGCGTGTTGCCAGCAGGGACTGGTGTGCATCACGCAGCACCACATCGGTAATTCCCAGGGGTTTAGCCATAGTCGATCCTCAGTGTTTGTCTACTTGACCGCGAGTGAGACGAAAATCCGCGTGCGCACTATGGGCGACGTTGCCGTTGCAATGCGGCGGCAATCACCGCCACCAGTTCGGCTTCATCCGGCTCTACCGCCAATCCCGTGCGGCGGGGCTGATTCGGCTGCGGATTGACTGACTGAACCAGTCTGGCGGTTAGGCCGATGATCCAGACCAGCAGCGCCAGAAACAGAAAGACGATCCCCATGCCGGTAATCATCAGCTTGAGACTGGGTAGCAGCAGTTCTGCAGGAGATGTTTCCATGTCGGATCTGGTCGTTATCAGGTGGTCCAGGCTCGAAGAGCAGGCTGGCTATGATAATTCGACCTCCCCCGAAAGTCGAACCGAACCGAACCGAACTGAGACATCATGACCGTGGGTCGAAGCAATCAAAGCGCGGCTTGAGATGTGGCCGTTGAAGATCAATACCACCAGCACACACGGCAACTAGGATTCTTCGCTTGAAGACCTTCCCCTCCGACCAACATAGCGCTTCACCGTCCGGTACAACCCTACCAGCAGAATAAGCGAGACCAAATAGAAGTAAGTGAGTGAGGCCAGCTCAAAAAGTAACGCGATCTCAGGTGGGATATGCCACTGTATTTTTTGCGGATTCGCCATATTCAACTGCCTTGGTCGAGCTAAAAAACCTTCTGCCCCGCTACCAAAGCGGGGCATTCTTGAATCGGGCTATTTTTCATCTCGCACCCAGCATGAGATACAGGAAGTTTTCCTGAATTTGCAAATATCCCGCACAGATCCTTGACCCTGAGGGAGCCGTCTCCTAGGCTGGAAAAGCATCAACGGGTCTCACTGACCACTTCATCCACTGATAAACCGAGGTAAATACTCATGAAAAAGCTAATTCCTTTGGCCTGCGTGGTACTCCAGATCAATCCGGCTAGTGCCCAAACAGCCTCGATACCCACCACCAAAGCTAGCATGGAGACCTGTCTCCAGGCCTCGCGAGCGAAACTGGATGGCGATGTGGTCAAGCTGGAATTAAAAACCGAGCGTGGCGTACCGACCTACGAGTTCGAGCTAGCAGGCAAGGAACGGATCATGGAATTTGAATGTGACGCGAATACCGGCCAAATCACCGAAGAGGAACAGGAAGTCGACAGCCCGGACCACCCAACCTTCAAATCCAAAGCAAAAATCAGCCTGAAACAGGCGCAGGAAATCGCCCTGAAAGCCCACCCCGGCAAAATCGTCGAAACGGAGTTTGAAATCGAGTCGAACGGTAACCCTTCCTATGAATTCGACATCGAAAAGGCCGACGGAAGCGAAGCCAAACTTGAAGTCGATGCGGTGACCGGCGGGATTGTTGAAGATGATCAGCAGGAGATTTATCAAATCGGAAAGGAGTAACCGAACCTGCCCATTCATCCCTTCTCGGGCGACCCCCGTCCATCATGAGTCCAAAGCTTAGCCTCCGAGCCCGGCTAAATCTCCTGATTGGTCTGGCCATGGCGCTGATCCTGGTTATAGGATTTCTGTTCGCCGTTCACGATGCCCGGCAATCCGTGCGCAATGAGGCCGACTCCAGCGTGCGACTCACGCTGGGCTTGATCGAAACGGCCTTGGTAGGTGAGAGTCTTCAGGGGCTCTCCCTGGCTGACTGGATGGAACGGCTGGGCAAGCTCGACAGGACTCGTCACTTGAAGATTACGGTCGGCGGCGATACCCCCGCACCCATCCCCGCCCGCCGCAAGGAAGCCGGCAGCACGGTTCCCGGCTGGTTCTTGTGGGCCGTCGCCCCGGAATCTGTTGTGGTGGAGCGTCGCCTGAATCAGCCGGGAAAATCACCCATGAGCATACGCATTGCCGCCAACTCCGATGACGAAATCATGGAAGCCTGGTCGGAAACACGGGGCTTTCTCCTCCTTCTGGCCGCTCTGGCCGCTTCGATTTATGCGCTGATTCATTGCACCGTGGGTCGCGCCTTGAAGCCGGTTGAGATCATGCTCAAAGGACTTGAACGCATTGAAAAAGGCGAGTTTGACGATCGTTTGCCCTCTTTCTCCCTACCAGAAATGGATCGGCTGTCACGCGGCATCAATCACCTGGCGGAAACGCTGGGAAAAGCCCGGCGGGAAAATGCGGCGCTGACCCGCCACTCCCTGGCCATTCAAGAGGAAGAACGGCGGGCTCTGGCGCAAGAAGTTCATGACGAATTTGGCCAGTGCCTGACCGCTATCAAGTTGCTCAGCGCCACGCTGCGAAAGCCTGGGGACCCCCCCGCCCCGGCGGCAACACAAATCACCGCCCTCTGTGACCGGCTGTTCCAGGTCGTCAGAAACATGATGCGGCGCTTGCGGCCCATGTCGCTCGAAGACCTGGGCCTGGCTGCTGCGCTTGAAGATCTGGTCGAGCAATGGCGCAGCAGCCATCCAGAGATGAATTTTCAATTTGAGTGTGGTCTCAGTATCCGGCAGATTCGTGGCGATATCGCCCTGCAGATTTTTCGCATGGCACAGGAGGGACTCACCAATATGGTGAAACATGCGAATGCCCAGAATGGCTGGCTTAGCTTGCAGCTGGCAGACTCGCGACTGATTGAATTGACCATGCGGGATGATGGCCAGGGGTTTGGCCCCGAAAATCACGGAAAAGGCTTCGGTCTCTCGGGCATGAAAGAGCGGGTATCCAGTTTAGGCGGGGATTTTGCGCTGGACACCGCCTTAGGCGAGGGCTCGGAGCTTCACATTTTGATTCCCTACAGCGAGATAAGCCCATGACCCCACCGGTCCGTATTCTCCTGGTGGATGACCACGCCGTGGTGCGTGCCGGCTATACGCTCCTGCTGGGCCAGACCGACGGACTTGAGGTGATCGCCGAGGCCGCGACCGGCGAAGAGGGCTGTGAAAAATATGCCAGGCACCACCCGGATCTTGTCGTCATGGATCTGAATCTCCCGGGATTTGGCGGGCTTGAGGCGATTCGACGCATCATCCACCGGGATCGACAGGCCAAGATTCTGGTGTTCAGCATTCACGACGAGAGAGTCTATGTCAGCCGGGCATTGGACGCTGGCGCCCTGGGTTACATTTGCAAAAGCAGCGAACCGGAAGTGCTCGTGTCGGCTGTGATCGCCTGCGCCAGGGGCCTCACCTTTATCGACCCCAATCTAAAAAAGCAAAAGCAGGCGCTGGAGCAAGAAAACCTGACAGCACCGGACTCCATGACCTCGCTGACGCCAAGGGAGTTCGACATTTTCCGCCTGATAGCCAAAGGTTACAGCGTCCGCGACGCCGCGACGGAACTGAGCATCAGCGTCAAGACCGTGGGCAACTACGTCACCCTCATCAAGGAGAAGCTGGGAGTCAGCACCAATACCGAACTGGTGAAGCTAGCTTACGAACACCGGTTACTGACACCGGGACAGCTAGCCGGAGAGCCAGCCGACTCATGAGGAGTCGGGTATATGCACAGCCAGGCCGCCCTATTTCAGGAAGTTTTCCTATAGGCTGTGAACGGCTGGGTCTTTAGACTTTCACGCTTTAATTTGACTCGATGAAATCGGTTAATGAAGCGCCATCACCCAACCTTCATGGCAGGCAGTGCAGCCCTGCTGATGGGCATTACCCCCACCACTGAGGCTGAAACCGTTCGGGACGCCGGGACACCCACTCCGCTGGAAAGCCAGATGGCCAAGCCGGACAATGAATCTGCGGACAACACGGTTTCCAGCGAGAAGATCACCGCCAGGAAAAGGATAAAAAAACCCCTGGACGGGGATGTTGTCGAGCTGGACGAAGTGCATGTTGTCAGCGACTCCCCCCTCTCATCACCCGAAACCGGCGTATCCATTTACAAAACGCCCTCCCCCATTCAAACAGTCACTTCCGATGAAATGGAGGAAACCCAGGCGTGGAACCTGCCCGATTACATGCGCCGCTATATGGGCAGTGTGTCGGTCAACGATACCCAGAACAACCCGATGCAACAGGACGTTCAATTCCGTGGTTTTTCCGCCTCGCCCCTGCTCGGGGTCTCTCAGGGCCTGTCCGTGTATGTCAACGGCGTAAGGTTTAACGAAATTTTCGGCGATACGGTTAACTGGAACCTGATCTCCGAGGGGGCGATTGAGCGCATGGATCTCCACTCAGGCTCCAATGCGGTTTACGGCCTGAACAGCCTGGGGGGTGCTATTGCCATGAAAACCAAAACAGGCTTCTCGGCCCCAGGCCACTCGGCTGAGGCGTATGGCGGCTCGTGGGGCCGTAATGTCGAGGAAGTCATGTCGGGCTGGAATGACGGTACCTTTGGCTATTACATCGATTTACGCAATTTTTCCGAGGATGGCTGGCGCCAGTATTCACCCACTAGCGTCATGCAGGGCCTGGGCACCTTCAGCTGGCGAGGCGAGAAATCTGATCTTGACCTCACCCTGGCAGGGAACGGCAGTAGCATGAACGGCAACGGCACGACGCCTGTCCAGCTTTATGAGCAGCAGCGAAATGCCATTTTCACCCATCCTGATCAAACCAAAACGGAGATGTTCCTCGCTTCCTTGCAGGGATCCACCTGGGTAACTGACAAGATCGAGCTGTCTGCGACAACCTACTACCGGCAAAACCTCGTTCCTACGTTCAACGGGGACGATACCGATGCCGAACTCTGTAACGATGGTTCTGGTTATCTGTGTGAGGAGGAGGGGGACAAGGAGGAATACATCCTCGACACCCATGGGAAACCGATCAAAGCCACTCCGCAGAATAGCTCGGCAATGCAGAATACGTCACAAACCAATATGCGAACGGGCGGCGCCACCGCTCAGGCAGCTTTCGAACACGACTGGTTTGGATACAAGAACCGCCTTGTCGGTGGCGGCAGTTACGACGAAGGCAACACCACCTTTAATTCAAATGCTGAACTGGGCGCATTAACCCCCACCCGGGGCACCACCGGCAGTGGCACGTTTACCGAAGAAGGTATCGTGCGGCTGAACACCAACACCACCTACTATGGGGTGTACTTCACCGATACGTTCTCGGTGACCGAAGAACTGGCCCTGACCGCCGCTGGACGTTATAACCAGGCACGGGTGAATCTCTACGATCAGCACGGGGACGATCTCAACGGTCAGCACAACTATCAGCGCTTCAATCCCTCTGGCGGTCTGACCTACGCTTTCATGCCGGAACTACAGACTTACGCCAGCTACAGCGAATCCAACCGTGCCCCAACGGCGGTCGAATTGAGCTGCGCCAACCCTGAAGAGCCGTGCAGACTACCCAATGCCTTCCTGTCCGATCCGCCATTGAATCAGGTGGTTGCCAAGACAGCGGA
>SXQV01000173.1 GCA_005792805.1 Methylococcaceae bacterium
AGAACAATGGCCCGAAGGTAGCGCGGCTGGTGCTGGTATCCGTCAACGAGATTTGCAAGCACGGTCTTGCTCGTCTGGTGATCGCCAACAACCCGGCGTCTGGTGTCAGCGTCAAGGCAATCTGCGGCCTTGGTACACCCAAGCGGAAGCGGATCAAGCTGACCGAGGATGAGTTGAGAGCCTTGTTACCGGCCATGCGTGACCGTCAGGCTGATATAGCCATCCGGTTATTGCTGGCGACTTGCGTCCGCGTCGATGAGCTACTGACCGCCGAATGGGTGAATGTGAATCTGGAGCGGGCCGAATGGACACTCCCCACCAGCAAGAAATCTTCCAAGGCTTTTGTCATCCCGCTCGCCCCCGAGGCCGTGACCTGGTTTACACGGCTTCAGACGCTCGCCTGCGGGTCTCACCTGGTATTGCCTGGCAGGGACAGACGAAAACCGCTATGCAGCAACACCCTTGCCGACCGGATTGATCGTCTGTGCCAGCAGGCCGGGATCAGGCGATTCACGCCACACGACACCCGATCTACTGCCCGATCTCACCTGGCGGCATTGGGTGCGCCGATCATCGTGGCGGAACGCTGCCTGAACCATACCCTGGGCGGCATTGTGGCGGTTTACGATCAGCACGATTACTTTGACGAACGGCGTAAAGCCATTAGCGCATGGGCGGATTTCCTGAGCCATTGCGAGGCGGGCAGGGAGTGGATGCCAGTAGGTAACGTGGTGCCAATCCGGCAACCCGCACGCTAACTGATGTAACCAAAAAGCAGTTACAATTTTCGGACAAATTCAGGCGGTCAAATGTCAAAGCACGGCAAGACACTGGAAAAGCTCAGGCAACGCCCCATTAACGCGGGCATCAAATGGACTGAGCTGAAAAGCCTTCTGCTTGCTCTGGGCTATGAAGAGCTCAAGGGGAAAGGAGGATCAAGTCACAAGTTCTACAATCGAGAGAAAGATGCACTTTTCATGTGCCACAAACCACATCCATCTCCAGATGTGGATAAAGGGTGCGCGAACAGTCTTTCTGAGCATCTCGACTTTCATGGATTACTCAAGAGGTAGCCGATGAGCATCATGCAATACAAGGGGTACGAGGGGACGGCAGAACTCGATATGGATCTGGGTATGTGCCGTGGTGAGATTCTGTTCATCAATGACGCCATAACCTATATGGGCACAACCCCTGTCGAGCTTCGCCAGAATTTTGAGCGGGTGGTTGATGAGTACATTGAGACATGCTCTGAACTTGGCAGGGAGCCCCAAAAGCCGCTCAAGGGCCGGTTTAATGTGCGCGTGAGGACTGAGGTACACAAGGCTATGGTCATCAGGGCCAGGCAGGAAAATACTTCACTGAATGACATTGTTGCCCAGGCTTGTACGTCCTTTCTGAATCAACCAGGACTCTGACTTAACCCGAATCATCACGCCTAGGCTGGCCAGCCGAACGCGGGACACCTGAACCCGCCGGCGTGATGCCCTATCAGGATTCGCCAACAGGAGGCGGAATGTCCGAAAGTCATATCACTGTGCAACAGTTCCGGGCGCTGCTGGGTATCGAGCGCGACGAGAACTGGCTTGGCGGTGAATCCAAATACTCCACGCCAGCCTACCGGATCGTCGCTGGCAGAGAAGTCAGGGCTATACCCCTGGGTCTTATCATTGACAAACACTCTGATGCCGTCATTCAGCCATTGAAGCGGGATCACGGGTACTACGGTGGACTACCCCGCGAATCACCCGTATGGGCCGAGCTAACGCCCTATTGCGATGATCCTGACGCCGCACTGCTCACGTTCCCTGCAAGCAAGGAATCCATCATCCGGTTTATAGAAAAGGCGGAGATTGCATGGATGATCGACCCCGAAGATTGGGCTGCGCTGGGTCTTGATTCGGTCGATGAGGGCTACTCCGATGCCGACGCGGATCGTGATACCGCCAAAGCCAGCCAGAAGGCCAGCGAGCATATGCGGGAGCTTGGCAGCAAAGGGGGGGAGGCAAAGGCCAAAGCCTTCGAACGTCGCAACGCCGACATTCGGGCGGGTGCCACGAAACTCCAGGAGCGCGGCAATCCCTCATGGGCAACACTCCTCGCCGATAGATACGAAATGACGCCGCATAGCATCCGGAAAATCTGCAAAAAAACGGACGTTTAGCGGCAGGTAGCGGGCCGGTAGCGGCCAGTTACGCTTTGCTAGGCGTCCGCCGAGCACTCCAATCTAACCATCCTTGTTCAACACGACCCAAGGAGGGTTAGCACATGGCACCGAAGCAGCCACCCATCAAAATGCCGGATTCCGGCCTTCCCCCCGCTCCGGCCCTGCCGCCGGAGATCACCCACTTTGACCAGATGCCCGATGCCGCGTTTGTCCGGCTGCCGGTCGTGCGGTTGCTCTTCGCCTGCTCAACATCAGCCGTCTGGCGGAATAGCAAGGCCGGACACATCCCACGGCCACGGAAGATTTCCGAAAACATTTCAGCCTGGAATGTGGGCGAACTGCGCCAGGCGTTGGCCAACCGGGCTCCCATCTAATCCGCGTCGTGATGACGCTCTTCCCACGAGGAACCGTAGTGAAAAAAGGAAAAACACCCGCTGGCACCAAGCCATCCCGCAGTTTGCGCCGTCACAAGAAGAAGTGGAGCGTCCGCCATGTGTAGACAATTCATCAGTGATACCTCCTTAAATTTGGGGAATCCATCAAAACCTTTGACGGGACTTTTCACCCCGGCTGCGGTACTGTCTGCGCCGTGCCGGTACGCCTACCGGACGAGGCGTCGAAACCTCGGAAATACAAGCGCATCAAGCGCCGCCCACCGGCGTTTTTTTGTGCCGACTGCTATTGTTGCAATGGCGGCTGGCATTGGTACACCTTATGGTGTGCCGGTTCCCTTGTTCCGGTTTTCGACAGCCAATGTCAGCCGTCACCCAATCAGCGTCGAAACTGACGGTGACGGATTCCAAACCAACAAGGAGTCCGAAATGTCTGTTACTACCCCCTCGGGCGAATTCCGCCCAAATTCACCCATCCCCACCTGTGAAGTGCTGCAAGGCCTTCTCGTCGAGCTGGAAGCCGCTGCCGATTTGGTCGAACGGCTACTGATTCGAGGCCATGATCCGGCGATTATCGCCACGCTGATTGCGGGCCTGACTGAAATGACCGACCTGCTGAAGGGAGGCCGCGTATGAACACCGAGATCATCAGTAAGGCCGCTCTCGTCAAACGCATCAACCGCCAGTTGGCCCATCGCGGCCAGTCACTTCACCGCAATCGTTCAGCGGCCATGAAGGCCAGCATGGGGGAGTTCATCCTCGTAACCGGCCACAACATCGCCAC
>SXQV01000174.1 GCA_005792805.1 Methylococcaceae bacterium
AGTTGAACTGAATGTTCTGCCGGGTGGTGAAGTGTCCAGAGCCTTTGTCATACTTGCGTGCGATGTGGGCAAGCATCCGCATTTGCCGGGAGGAAAGCAGGCCATAAGGCACGGCAATCCTTAGCATGGGCGCGTGGCGCTGGATGTAGAGCCCATTCATCAGTCTCAGGGGGCGGTACTGATCTTCCGTCAGTTCTCCTGCCAGGAAGCGCTGGGTTTGGTCACGAAACTGAGCCGCTCGCTCGTTTACCAGGGTTTGGTCGTGATGATCGTATTGGTACATAGAGTCACATCTTGGCCTGAACCGGCCCATTGGGAGCTTGCGAATATACTACGATCCGGCCTGGTTCAAAAACATACATTGCTAATGCAACCCGCGTGGACTTTTTGCTGAACCAGATTTTCTGGGAGTTCGGGGCTCAAGGTCATCCGTCTTGTGAATGCTCTTTTTTCTTCCTCAAGCGCTCAAATCCCCTATAATGCCGGGTTGTCTGTACCCGGGTCCGGCTGCCTTGAGCAGCGCACTGGAATTTTCTGAACCATCGAAGAGGATCTAGCCTTGATACGCCTATTCCTGTTGCTGACGTCATTGTTGTTTCTACCTGAGATTGCATCTGCCGAGGAAGCGGCGAATCTCGGTCTTACTGGAACGCAACGCGGTTTTTATTGTGTACTGATCTTCATCATCTCCTATGCCTTTGTGATGACGGAGGAGTTCACGCATCTCCGCAAATCCAAGCCGGTTATCCTCGCGGCTGGCATTATTTGGGCGCATGTCGCCTATCTGGCTTCATCCAACGGTGTTCCGGCGGAGCAGGTGCACAAGGCTTTTGAGCACAATCTCAAGGAATATGCCGAACTGTTTCTGTTCCTGCTCGTGGCAATGACGTATATCAATGCCATGGCTGAACGCAATGTCTTTGAGGCGCTCCGCTCCTGGCTGGTTGGTAGAAAATTTGATTACCGTAAGCTCTTCTGGATCACCGGTGTCATTACCTTCTTCCTGTCTTCGGTTGCCGACAACCTCACTTCGGCTCTGCTGGTAGGGGCGGTTGTGCTGGCGGTGGGGGCCAATAGTCCGGCCTTCGTCGCCTTGGGCTTTGTGAACCTCGTCAGCGCAGCCAATGCCGGCGGGGCGTTCAGCCCATTCGGAGACATCACCACGCTGATGGTTTGGCAGGCCGGGAAGGCAGAGTTCTTCGATTTCTTTGCCCTGTTCCTGCCGTCCATCGTCAACTTTGTCGTTCCTGCCGCCTTCATGCATTTCGCCATTCCCAACGAAACCCCTTCATTTCCGGAAGAGGTTCAGGTCGAGCTGAAGCCAGGTGCGTTGGTGATCTGTGGTCTGTTCGTGCTAACCATTGCCACGGCAGTGAGTTTTAAGCAGTTCCTGCATCTGCCACCGTTCATGGGCATGATGGTCGGTTTATCTTTCCTGATGCTTTACGGCTACCGATTGAAGTTGCTGTTTAGTCACCAGGAAAATGGTAGTTTCGACGTTTTCTCGAATGTCCGTGACTCCGAGTGGGACACTCTGCTGTTCTTCTTCGGCGTTGTTTTTGCCGTTGGCGGTCTGGGTTATATCGGCTATCTGGAGTTGGCATCCATTGCTATGTATGACGGTCTGGGCGCTACCACGGCGAATGTGCTGGTGGGTCTGCTCTCGGCCATCGTGGACAACATCCCGGTCATGTTCGCTGTGCTGAGCATGAATCCGGATATGGATCTTTACCAATGGTTGCTGGTGACATTGACTGCGGGTGTCGGTGGCACATTGCTGTCCGTCGGTTCAGCGGCGGGTGTGGCCCTGATGGGTACTTCCAGGGGCATGTACACCTTCTTCAGCCATCTGAAGTGGACGCCGGCTATCGCGGCGGGCTATGTGGCTTCCATCATCGTGCATTACTGGATTAATCACTAAGCAAATAATCGAATTTCGGCGCACCCCGCCGAACGCTGAAAGCCCCGCAGGTCAAGGCCTAGCGGGGTTTTTTATGCCGCCAGTGTGCGCTGGCTTACGTGGGCAACCGGGTATAAACCGGGTAAAGTACCGGGTACGGCTCTAAAATAGCCGATAAAAAAACCGGGTAAAGGCTAGAAATGGCCCAAATCCAGCTTGAAATAAGCCCATGCCAGCACCCCCATAAAACGCCGAAAGCCTTACGTGGCAAGGCCTACAGGCGAACCGGGTATGGCTGAAAAAACGAGGTACGAAATGCTCACGGATACCGCGATACGGAACGCCAAACCAGGGCCAAAGCCGGTCAAGCTGACCGATCACAAGGGGCTGTATATCGAAGTCAAGCCAAATGGAGCCAAGGCATGGCGCTATCGGTTTGAAATGCGTGAAGGTGACACGAAGAAGGAAGGCCTGTACGCACTGGGTGACTACTGTATGCCGCCTGCCGGGGAAACCGGGGAGGAGGCCAGACTGAGGCGGGCAGGGGGGTTGTTTACCCTGGCTGAAGCCCGAGATGAGCGCATCAGGCTACGCACTCTGGTGAAGGCGGGCATCAATCCGGTTCACCAACGGAAGCTCGACAAGATCAAGGTTCAGTCGTCCAACGCCGAGACCCTCCAAAGCCTCGCCCATGAATGGCTGGCCATCAAGGACTGGGCAGAGAACACCAAGCTCCGCCGCCTTCAGATGATGCAGCGGTCAATCTTTCCCAAGATCGGGATGCTGCCGGTACGGCAGATCACCCCACAGCATGTTCTTGATGTACTCAAGACCGCCGAGAAGATCAACGGGCCTACGGTAGCCGCCGAAGCAAAGCGCACCTTGGCGGGGATATTCGCGCTCGCGGTATCAACGCTGCGTTGCGAGACAGACCCGGTTTACCCGGTCAAGGATGCGCTGAAGCCGGTCAAGACCCAGCACAAACGGGCCTTGGAGCCAGAGGAGATCGGGCAGTTGCTCCGCGATATTGAAACCTACCCAGGCCGGTATGAAACCGCCGCCTGCTTACAGTTGATGTGGTGGACATTGTGCAGGCCGGGGGAGGCCGTTGGGGCCAGATGGGAGGAGTTCGACCTTGAGGCGGGGCTATGGGTGATTCCCCCCTGGCGCATGAAGAAACGGAAGGTTCATGCCATCCCGCTGCCGCCCCAGGCCGTGGCAATGCTCAGGGGGCTAAAGGGCGTCACCGGGAAATATGAACACGTGTTTGTGGGCCGCGATGACAAGACCCAGCCGATCAGCCTTGCCACCTTCCGTGCGGCGCTGCACATCATGGGCTGGAGCGGCAGGTATTCACCCCACGCCACCCGCACCACGGGAAGTACCCGGCTTAACGAGATGCGCTATCACGCCGATGTGATCGAGGCACAGTTGGCCCATGAGGAGACCAACAAGGTGCGGGGTACTTATAACCATGCCGCCTATCTGGATGAGCGGTTCGACATGATGCGCCGCTGGGCTGATTACCTGGACGCACTCAAGGAAGGCAATACCAACGTGGTGATGCTGAGGAAAGCCGGATAGGACGGACTCGACCGCAACAATAACCCGGCCACTGTGCCGGATTTTTTGCGCCTGCAAGACGGTCTGTAAAGCCCAACATGGCAGGTAGGGAATTCCCGCCGATCAATTCACCCTCGACTGGGGCGGAAAGCTAGACGGGGCAAGGGTTTGGAGGTCGCTTGCGTTCGCTGGAGTTTGCCCGCAAACTATTGCTACGCTCTGGTTCAACTTCTCAAGGTCGGGACATCAACCGGCTTGTGGCAACACATGGTCACCATCTCTTTCGTGGCCAGCCAGGGCGAGTCCGGTCACCGGGCTGAGCAAAGTTGCTATATCCGGCGCGGCCTACGCGCTGTTTGAGAGTGGAGAAAGGCTAACACCGCATTGCGGCGTGGTCACTTCACGCTCTCTGCGGTCTCAGTCCGAGACCACAGCAATGAAAACAGTATCTCAATCCCGCCGTGGCGCTGGTCGCCCGCGCAAATTTGCGCCGATCACCCAGGCGGTCGCTACCCAACTTCCTCAACCAGAAAATCAAAGCTCAGTCCTGGCGCAGTCCCGAGAGGGACTTTTGCGGCTTGACCGCATCATCAAGGGTGATCCGGCCAAAGGGGTTGAGCCTCTGCTGCCCGTGTCCCGGACGACGCTATATCAACTTATCCGAGAGGGCCAATTTCCGGCTCAGGTTCGCCTTGAGGGCGTGAGAGGCAGTTTTTGGAAAGCCTCGGAAGTCGCCTGCTTCATTGAGGCCGCTACGGCGGGGGGTAGATCGTGAAGCGCGGCAAAGCCCCGGCTGGCACTAAGCCATCCCGCCGTTTGCGTCGCCACAAGAAGAAGTGGAGCGTCCGCCATGTGTGATGACTTCATAAGCCACGACTCCCCGAATTTGGGGAATCCATCAAAAGCTTTGATGCGACTTTTGGCCCCGGCTGGGGTACTGTCCGCGCTGTGCCGGTACGCCTACCGGACGGGGCCGCGAACCCTGAAACCCAAGGCGCAACAAGCGCCACCCCGAGGCGCTTTTTCATGCCCGTCGTCCTATCATGGCGGCTGGCGTGGGCAGCCCTCGGGCTGGCCGGTCCTTGGTCCGGTTTTCGCGACCCATGCCAGTCCGCCACCCAAGCCGCGAACCGAAGTGGTGGACTCCAACCCAACCAAGGAGTCTTTACCCATGTCTTACGACAAACCCACGGACGCAATGCGCCCAAATTCACCCATCCTCACCTGCGAAGTGCTGCAAGGCCTGCTCGTCGAGCTGGAAGCCGCCGCCGATTTGGTCGAACGGCTACTGATTCGAGGCCATGATCCGGCGATTATCGCCACGCTGATTGCGGGCCTGACTGAAATGACCGACCTGCTGAAGGGAGGCCGCGCATGAACGCCGGGATCATCAGTAAGGCCGCTCTCGTCAAACGCATCAACCGCCAGTTGGCCCATCGCGGCCAGTCACTTCACCGCAATCGTTCAGCGGCCATGAAGGCCAGCATGGGGGAGTTCATCCTCGTAACCGGCCACAACATCGCCAC
>SXQV01000175.1 GCA_005792805.1 Methylococcaceae bacterium
AAATATAAGCAGGGTGGGCCAAACAAGATAGAACTGCTCCTCCACACCCAATGACCAAAGATGAAGCAGAGGTTTCTCACTGGAAGAAACATCAAAATATCCGGACTCTGCATATAGCAACAGGTTAGCAACAAAACCAGCACCTGCTGCAACACCTCTTCCCAGCGCCTTATATTCGGTTGACCATAAAACAAACCACCCAGCCAGCAAAGATGCTGCCAAAACAACTATCAATGCTGGAAAAAGCCTTTTTGCCCTTCTTGCATAAAATCCAACATAGCTAAATAAGCCAGCCGATTCTTCTCGCAGAATGATTTCTGAAATCAGAAAGCCTGATATAACGAAAAAAACATCGACGCCGATAAACCCCCCCCTGATAAACTTGGGAAAAGCGTGATAAATAATCACAGAAAACACGGCTATTCCGCGAAGCCCATCAATATCCCTACGGTAAGCACCCACTGCGTTTTTTCTTGCGCTCATATTAATAATTTCAAGGTAAGTCGTTCCCAGTGTGCATTCATGCTACCTGCTCTTCAAGCCCGCAGTCGAGAGCCATGCCCGCACATGGATATCGACATTCACACCACTCATCGGCATAATACCCGGCTGTTTTTAACTCGATATCAGCCGCTCGAACACTGACTGATATCCTCATGCCTGCCAGGGAACCATCGATGAACCAAGCCAGCCAAGCGCTCATCCAGAATTATTACGCTGCCTTCAACGCCGGCGACATGGACACCTTCCTGGGTCTGCTCACAGACGATGTGATTCATGACCTTAATCAAGGCCAGCGCGAAACCGGCAAGGACGCATTCCGCACTTTCATGGATCGGATGAACCGGAATTACAAGGAACAACTCGTCGACATGACCATCATGTCCAGCGAAGACGGTAAACGTGCGGCGGCTGAATTCGTGGTGCTGGGCGAGTATCTGGTCACGGATGAGGGCTTGCCGACAGCCAAGGGGCAAAAATACCGCCTGCCGGCTGGCGCTTTCTTCGATATCCGTGACGGCAAAGTGGCACGCATCACCAATTACTATAATCTGGAAGACTGGATTGCCCAGGTAAGCGCCTGAATCCACCACAAAGCCAGACCGGAACCACAACGAATGAGCGCTCCGCTCAGCATCAGACGCCTTACCGGGCATGACCCGGAGCTGCGCGCCTACCTGCCCGATCTGGCCAGACTACGGATTCAGGTCTTCAGGGATTTCCCCTACCTGTATGACGGCACGGTCGAGTATGAAGAAAAATACCTGGAGACTTACACCAACTGCCCCGAGAGCATCGTCGTACTGGTCCTGGATGACGAAGCTGTAGTGGGGGTCACAACTGGCTTGCCAATGGAGGCGGAAACGCCGAAATTCCAGCAACCGTTTCTGGATGCCGGCTACGATCCGGCCCGGATTTTTTATTGTGCCGAATCCGTTCTCCTACCCGCCTATCGGGGACGCGGCGTTTACCCGAAGTTCTTCGCCGAACGCGAAGGACATGCCCAAAGCCTGGGCCGGTTTAACCTCTGCTGTTTCTGCTGTGTGCAGCGACCGGAAGATCATCCCCTCCGGCCAGACGATTATCTCCCGCTTGACCGTATCTGGACAAAATTCGGTTACGTAAAGCATCCTGAACTCACCACCACCTACGATTGGAAGGATATCGACGAAGCGGAAGAATCAGCCAAGCCAATGGTATTCTGGCTGAAGTCACTGCCGGGAAAAACGCAATGAACCCATTGGCCTACTGCATTGCCACAGCGCAATACGACATCGGCATGTTGGGCAGCTGGACGGAATATGAAGCCAAAATCCGTCACTGGGTGGATGAGGCGGCGAATTACGGTGCAAAACTGCTGGTGTTTCCCGAATATTTCAGCATGGAACTGGCTTCTCTATTTCCGGAAGCCGTCTACAAATCTCTCTCGGGTCAACTGGATGCCCTGCAAGAACTGCTGCCTGGCTTTCAACAGATTTTCCAGGAACAGGCTCGCCGGCATGGCGTTCATATCATTGCCGGCTCCTACCCCGTAAGACAACCGGATGGCCGCTACCGCAACCGGGCATATTTATTTCGCCCGGACGGCGAGACCGGCTATCAAGACAAACTGCAGATGACCCGCTTTGAAAATGAACAGTGGTTCATCAGCGGCGGGAATGAAATCAAAACCTTCGACACCCCTCTGGGCCGGATCGGCATCAATATCTGCTATGACAGTGAATTCCCCTTGTTAGCCCGGAAACAGGTTGAGGCGGGTGCCGACCTGATCGTAGTCCCCAGCTGTACGGATACGACCGCAGGCTACTGGCGCGTGCGCATCGGCTGTCAGGCTCGGGCACTGGAAAATCAGTGTTACGTTGTCCAGTCCCCCACCGTAGGCCTGGCCTCCTGGTCCGAGGCGGTAGATGTCAACATCGGCGCTGCCGCCGTCTACACACCGGTCGATTACGGTTTCCCGGACAACGGAGTGCTGGCCATTGGCGAACTGAATGCGACCCAGTGGGTGTACGCAGAGGTTGATCCTGCCTCGATCGCACACATTCGAACCACCGGACAGGTTTTCAACTACCGCGACTGGCCATCTCAGTTCCGCTACCTTGATAGCGCCAGCTACTGATCCCATCACAACTCAAGTCTTGGCGCCTATGACTTCAGCATCTAACCGGGTTGAGTTGTTCGATACCACCCTCCGGGATGGGAGTCAGACTGCGGGCATAAATTTTTCAGTTGACGACAAAATTCGCATTGCCGACCGGCTAGCGGAATTCCAGATTGGCTGGATCGAAGGCGGTTGGCCAGGCGCCAGCCCAAAAGACAGCCAGTTCTTTGAGTTAATGCGTAAGCGTCAGTGGTCAGCAACTCGCCTGATCGCCTTCGGCAGCATGGCCCGACCAGGTAAATCAGCCAGCGAAGATGTCGGGCTACGGCATCTGGCCGAGAGCGGCGCAGATGGTGCCTGCGTCTTCGGCAAAAGCTGGGATCTGCACGTCACCAAAGCATTGGGCATCGGACTGCCGGAAAACCTCGATCTGGTCCATGACTCCATCGCCTGGCTCAAAGAACAGCTACCCACTGTCTTTTTTGACGCCGAGCACTTTTTCGATGGTTACCGCGACAATCCCCAATATGCCATCGAAGTACTCAAGGCAGCCCATGCGGCCGGTGCGGATGGATTGGTACTCTGCGACACCAATGGCGGCAGCATTCCCTTCACCGTTGGCCAAGTGGTAGCCGAGGTCGTGCGGCAGTTCCCGGATACGCTGATCGGCATCCATGCCCACAACGATTGTGAGCTGGCCGTAGCCAACTCGGTAGCCGCCGCACGGGTCGGTGCCCGTATGGTTCAAGGCACCATCAACGGCATTGGCGAGCGTTGCGGCAATGCCAATCTGGTCTCCATCATCCCGATTCTGCAACTGAAAATGCAGATGGATTGCGGTATTGATGACGAACATCTGCAACAGCTCGGCTCGCTGTCGCGTTTCGTCAACGAAATGGCCAATCGCCTACCCTGGCAGCATCAACCCTTCGTCGGTCTGAGCGCCTTTGCCCATAAGGGCGGCATACACGCTTCCGCCGTCCGCAAGGATTCGCGTCTCTACGAGCACATCGAACCGGAACGGGTCGGCAATGAGCGGCTGATTCTGGTATCTGATCAGGCCGGCAAGAGTACGGTTCAGCTGAAAATGGCGGAAATGGGTCTCGACGTCGGCCTGGATGCGGATGACCCAGCCGTTAAAAAAGCCATTCAGCGGGTCAAGGAACTGGAAAATCGGGGGTTCGCTTATGAGGGTGCGGAAGCCTCGTTCCAGCTGCTGCTACTCAAGGCGATGGATCGCCTCAAACCCTATTTCGAGCTTGAAAGTTTCCGCGTCATTGATGAGAAGCAGGGGCATGAGGAAGATCCAGCTTCGGCTGTCACGGTAACGCTGCGCGTCGGCCAGCAAACCACCAGCACATCAGCCAAAGGTAATGGCCCGGTCAATGCCCTGGACAATGCCTTACGTGAGGCACTGATGCCTTTTTATCCGAGCCTCGCCGGAATGTGGCTTACCGATTTCAAGGTTCGCGTACTGACTACCCAGCAAGCCACCCGCGCTACCGTTCGTGTATTGATTGAATCCACCGATGGCCATGCCAAATGGGGCACTGTAGGGGTTTCCGCCAACATGGTCGACGCCAGCTTCCAGGCCCTGGCCGACGCCGTGCAATACAAGCTGATGCTTGACAAGGCGCAAGCGCCCGCCTGACACGCCTTTGCCTTCGGCCCCGCTGACTCCAGCCTTCGTAAGGCCATAACAATCGGGCCATTCGCAAAGGCTGGCGAGAGACTTTCAGCAAGTTGCTTTCGCAAAATCCGCCACGTATACTTCGCGGGGAGCTTTAAGAAAGCGTGGCCACACAACAATGAACCAACTTTTTGGAGGATGACCGAATGAGATGGGAAAAACCAAGCTACAACGACATGCGTTTCGGCTTTGAAGTGACCATGTACATCTACAACCGTTAATTAACGGCGTGTAACAGAACGGGGCTCCGCAGCAATGTTGAGCCCCGTTTTCGTGTCTGGGGTACGACCCTTTTTCAATTACCTAAACACATGATCATTCGAGTCCTGGGGGCCGGAGCCGGTGGTGGCTTTCCTCAATGGAACTGTAATTGCCACAACTGCGCAGGTGTCCGTAAGGGTACGCTCCAGGCGAAACCCCGGACACAGTCTTCCATCGCCATCAGCAGTGACGGCGAACGATGGGTTCTGTTCAACGCCTCCCCCGACATTCGCACTCAGCTGGAGCATTTCCCGGCAGCTCATCCAAAACACGGGACTCGCGACACCGGCATCAAGGCCATCATTCTGATCGACAGTCAGATTGACCATACGACTGGACTGCTGATGCTACGGGAATCGACTCATCCGCTGGCGATTTACTGTAGCGACATGGTGAAGCAGGACCTGACCACCGGCTTCCCGCTGTTCACCATGCTGTCACACTACTGCGGGGTGAATCACCACCCGGTGCCGCTGAATGGGGACCCTTTCACTATTCCGGACATTGAGGATCTGCGGTTTTACAGCCACTCGCTGAAAAGCAAGGCCCCTCCCTACTCCCCACACCGGCATGATCCGCACGACGGCGACAATATTGGCGTGGTTATCGAGCAAATCTCGACCGGCCATAAACTCTATTACGCACCGGGCCTGGGTGAAATCGAGCCGCATGTGCAGACCGCCCTGGAAATGGCGGATTGCGTACTGATTGATGGCACCTTCTGGCAGCACGACGAAATGGAACGCGCTGGCATCAGCAAGAAGCGGGCACTGGAAATGGGTCACCTCCCCCAGTCCGGCGTGGGCGGCATGATGGAGTACCTCAGGGAGATTAAAGGGCGAAAGGTGCTAATCCATATCAACAATACCAATCCGATTCTGGATGAAAATTCGCCGGAACATCAGGCCCTGGATTCAGCCGGGATCGAAGTGGCCCATGACGGCCTGGAAATCAGTTTGTGAGGCAAGCGATGAGCGAACACCCCCCATGGAACCCGGAAGACTTTGAAACAAAACTCCGCGCAAAGGAAATCTACTACCACATCCATCACCCCTACCACATCGAAATGGCGGCGGGCCGGCTGTCACGGGAACAAATTCAAGGCTGGGTGGCTAACCGCTTCTATTATCAGATCAAGATTCCCGTAAAAGACGCGAACATCCTCGCCAACTGCCCTGACCGGGATACACGCCGAATCTGGATACAACGCATTCGCGACCATGACGGCGACGAAGCCGATGCCGGCGGAATCGAAGCATGGACACGTCTGGGTGAAGCCGTCGGCCTCTCCCGCGAAGACCTCTGGGGGCAAAAACATGTTCTTCCCGGAGTGCGCTTTGCTGTAGACGCTTATGTTAATTTCGCCCGCCACGCCAGTTGGCAGGAAGCCGCCTGTTCCTCGCTGACGGAAATGTTCGCACCCACCATCCACAAGCAGCGCCTTGCGGGCTGGCCCGACCTTTACCCCTGGATTGACCAGGAAGGACTGGCCTACTTCCGCAAGCGGGTTAGCCAGGCCAGCCGCGATGTCGAACATGGCCTTGCGATCACGCTCGATCATTTCCGCACCCGCGAACAGCAGGAGCGTGCTGTCGAAATTCTGCAATTCAAGCTGGATATACTCTGGACCATGCTCGATGCCATGTGGCTGGCATACATCGACCGCAAGCCACCCTACTTCAACCTCCAATCCTGATGGCTACCCCTCTCGACAACAGTTCGCGGCTGGTTTTTTCACCCTTGCATCGGCTCCAATGGGAAGAATCACAGCGGAAATACGTGATTCTTTACCCGGAAGGCATGGTAGAGCTGAATTTGCCGGCGGCGGAAATACTGAAGCTCTGCGATGGCACGCGAACGCTGGATGTGATTGTCGTTGAACTGGAACAGACGTTTGAAACAAGTGGTCTTCGGGACGACATTCTCGAAATGATCGAATCGGCGCTCGAAAATGGCTGGATCCGAATCCTATCCTAGCGGCACACCCCGCTGGCTACTGGCAGAGCTGACCTACAGCTGTCCGCTGCAATGCCCCTATTGTTCAAATCCCATCGACTATGCTGACCACACCCATGAGCTCAGCACGGATGAATGGCGCCGGGTATTTACTGAAGCCAGGGCCATGGGTGCCGTTCAGCTCGGCCTCTCGGGCGGGGAACCCCTCATCCGCAAGGATCTACCGGCTCTCGTCGAACATGCACGTGAACTGGGCTATTACACCAATCTCATCAGTTCTGGTTACGGGCTGACGGAAGAGAAGATCGTTGAACTCAAGATGGCCGGTCTGGATCACATTCAGATCAGCATCCAGGCACCGGAGAAAACCCTCAACAACTACCTGGCCGGCACCGACTCCTACGAACAAAAGAAAACCGCCGCCCAACTCATCAAGCAACATGGTTATCCGATGGTGCTGTGCGTGGTCATCCACCGCCACAATATCCATCTGATGCATGAAATTCTGGAGATGGCGGTTGAGCTGGGAGCGGATTATCTGGAGCTGGCCAACACACAGTATTACGGTTGGGCACACCTCAACAGAGACGCCTTGCTGCCCACCCGTGAGCAGTTTGAAACGGCAGAAGCGATCGCGCAGGAGTACAAGGAAAAGCTCAGGGGACGCATGAAGATTTATTACGTCGTCCCGGATTATTACGAAGACAGGCCAAAAGCGTGCATGAACGGCTGGGGCACAACCTTCCTGACCATTGCACCCGACGGCATGGCCCTACCCTGTCACGAGGCGCGCATCCTGCCGGGACTCAACTGTCCGAACGTCCGGCAGATGAGCCTGCGGGACATCTGGGAAACCTCGGAAGCTTTCAATCGCTTCCGCAACTTTGACTGGATGGAAGAACCCTGCCGAACCTGCCCGGAAAAGAGCAAAGACTTTGGTGGCTGCCGCTGTCAGGCTTATCTCTTGACCGGCGACATGAACGCTACGGACCCTGTTTGCAGCCTATCGCCTCAGCGCGACAAGGTAGAGCAGGCGATCAATGAAGCGCTAACAGCGTCCCTTGACCCGGCTGAACCGCTGATTTTCCGTAACAGCCGCAACTCAAAAACCTTGAGCAAGCCAACAGACTGAGCTGACCGGATCAGGAGTTAATGCCCTCCCAGGGCGTATACAATCCGGCAACTTCAATCCCTGCCACCGAAAGAATCCGGCCTACCGTCTCGTCTATGAGTTGCGGCAGGGTTTTGGCCTGACCGTAGAACGCAGGGAGAGGCGGATAAATGATGCCGCCCATTTCCGTCACGATTCCCATATTGCGGATATGCACCAAGTGCAGGGGTGTCTCACGCGGAACGATCACCAGACGCCGCCGCTCCTTCAACACCACATCCGCCGCCCGAGAGATCAGATTATCACCGAAACCATGAGCAACGGCTGCCAGGGTTTTCATCGAGCACGGCGCAATAATCATCCCTTCGGTACGATACCCCCCACTGGCGATACTCGCGGCAATATCATCAACACCATGAATTTTGTCAGCCAGCCGGTAAATATCGCTCCGCTTCATCCCCAATTCGTGCTGGATATTCAAGGCACCGGCGTCTGAAACAACAAGATGAGTCTCCCAACCCCCGGCCTGCCTCAGCACCTCCAGGATGCGCTTCCCATAGATGGCACCCGTCGCGCCCGTCATGCCAATAATCAAGCGTTTCATTTTCCGAAATCCAGAGTAGTCGCCATGCTGTCCGTCGCTTCAACCAAAGCACTGACCATGTCCTCGCCCGAGGCAACATGAGCGGCATTTTCCAAAATTCGTAACGAAGAGCCCGGCAACTCGCGATGGAGACTATAGGCAGACTCCACCGGACACACTAAATCCCGGCGTCCATGAATAATTTGCGTGGGTATGTGGCGAATTTGCTCACAGGCATTGAGTACCGCGTTTTCCGCGATGAAATAGCGGTTGGCCGCGTAATAAAGCGCGATTTTTGCCGAACCCAGAGACGCTTGAGTCACAGGTTCATTTTGACTGCCCGCAGCAAATGTCTCAGGTACCGTCACCTGACCGTTCCACCCTTCCAGTGCACGCGCCGCGCGGCGCTGCGCCAACTCATCCGCCCCGGTCACCTGCTGATAGAGCGCCTGAACCGGGTTGATGCTCTCCTGCGCCGTCAACACCTCCCGAACGGGCAGCCACGCCTCGGGATAAATTCGTCTGACTCCGGTAGCGCCGAAAAACCACTCCAAATCACACTCCCTCGCCAAAAAAGTGCCTCGCAGTATCAGCCCGGCGACGGTGCGGCTGTGGGCCTGGGCGTAGAGCAGCGCCAAGGTGGCACCCCACGAACCCGCAAACACAAGCCATCGCTTAATATCAAGAGCAGAACGAATTCTCTCAAGGTCTTCAACAAGATGCGGCGTTGTATTGCGGGCAAGCCCTCCCTGCGGGGAAGACCGGCCAGAGCCTCGTTGGTCCACGAGAATGATCCGATAAATCGCCGGATCGAAAAAGCGCCGATGGTAAGGCTGGCAACCGGAGCCCGGCCCTCCATGCAAGAACAGGACGGGCCGGCCCTGCGGATTCCCGCATTCTTCAACGTATAGCGTATGCCCGTCACGCGCTAGTTGATGTGTCTGGAACGGTTCGATCTCGGGGAAAAGGGCATGCATTATCAACTTGCTTTGCTGCGCAATTAAAGTGTGCAGGATAACCGATTGCCGCCAGCAGACCCCACAAAATAACGAGAAAATGCGGGGATCAAAAAAAGGGGCCCGAAGGCCCCTTTTTGCGTTACCCGGCTGGTTTAGAAACCGATACCGATGTAACCACCGGCCTGCAGGCCATTGGTCGTGCTTGAATTCAGCACGCTGACTCCATCAGCCGTTCTTGCAGTGTAGTCAAGATCGCCACCGCCGAACTGGTAACGGAAGTCGGTACCGAGCCAGATGTCTTTCCATACACGGTATTCAAGACCCGTGCTCAGCATAACGGCCGGATTCAGAACCGTTACACCGCTGGAGGGCGGGCTGATAACCTGGATTGCCAGACCCACCGGCGCAACCCAAGGACGGAAGTCGCCATCAAGCAGGTTGAACTTGAACTTCGGGGAAGCGGCCAGGGTAAACATGGTGACCTGGTTTTCTACATGCAGAGCCCCACCGCTGGCATAGTTAACCAAGCCGTTGGTAGTCGTACCGTAGTTCTGGTACTGGAAGAACAATTCCGCATCCAGTGCAACGAGATCGGTCAGACCGAACAGGTCATCGGAAGCACGGAAATCCATACCGGCACCTACATACCAGCCGTCCTGATTGTAAGAGTTGGGGTCGCCATTGAGAACCGAACCGGTCAACAGTTCGTTTTCACGCTTCTGTGCGAGCTGCGCGAAACCACCACGGAAGAAGACAAGATTATTCTTCTGTTCTTCTTTGGCCGCCTCGGCAGCCACCTGGGTCTCAAGCTGCTGCTGCTTGGTTTCCATTTGATCACCAGAGACTTTCTGGGTGCTCAGCTGTGAACGCAGTTCACTGACTTCTGCTTCAAGGTTTGATATGCGGGCATCATCCGCACGGAGGTGACGTTCATCCGCTCTGACCAAAGCACGAGTACTGGTCGTGTGCTGGTGAGCTTTCTTTGTGGTGTGTGCCAATGACGCCTGCGGCGCCAGACCGGCGAGAGCAAGGCTCGCACCGGCTATAAAGGTCAGGCTGGAGGACTTCTTGAGCGTTTTCATTGTTTCTCCCTTGGGCTAGGAATTTATAGTTGCATGTCAGCAACATATTTTGTTGCGGCGTCGGGATAATACCAAGAAAAAGACTTTTTACAACTGGTTTTGTGATTTTTCTTTCATCGCCACGCACCTTATACCGAAGCGGCAGCCCCTCAAAAGCAGGAATATCCAGCAAAAACCAAGCATCCCCACTGGCGAACGCATCAGACAATGCTGTTGCTTATTAGATACAGTCTGGACTGGAACCAAGGCTTTCAGGCTATAATTTGCCCTTCTGCATGGCTGGAATGCGGCTACGCAACCATCCCGGCTACAGGCAGCCCCTATTGATCGCCCAGCCGCCCCACCCACTGAACGATCTGAAATTAAATCTGTATTGGGCGGCTGAACGGCATGCGCGGTCGGATTGCCAACAAAAATCTGGCAGTTATTCCAGCACTCACCCCCACACCTTGAGAGGCATAAAACGATGGCGGTAAAAAATCGCTTGCACCGCAGCGAACTCGCAGTCCCCGGCAGTAACAAGCGGATGCTTGAGAAAGCCCCCACTTCTGGCGCAGACGTCGTTTTTCTTGATCTGGAAGATGCCGTTGCACCGGATGACAAAGCCCAGGCACGAGTAAATATCATCGAAGCACTCAGCACCTATGACTGGTCCAGGTGCGCCGTATCCATCCGCATGAACGGTCTCGATACCCACTTCGCTTATCGCGATCTGGTGGATATTGTCGAAGCCTGTGGTGACAAACTCGACACGATCCTGATCCCCAAGGTCGGTAGCGCGTCTGACGTTTACTTCGTCGCCACCCTGCTATCCCAGATTGAAGAATACAAAGGTTTCAAACCGATCAATATCCATGTACTGATCGAAACCGCCATGGGCATGGCCAACGTCGAGGAGATTGCCCGCACCTGTCCGGAACGCATGGAAGCGATGGTTTTCGGCGTCGCCGACTATGCCGCCTCCGTCCGTGCCCGCACCACGCAAATTGGCGGCGCCAATCCCGACTACGGCATGCTGACTGATGCCGACGCACAGGGCGAGCGTCTCTATCACTGGGGTGACCAATGGCATTACGCGATTTCACGCATGGCAGCCGCCTGCCGCGCCTATGGTCTGCGCCCCATCGACGGCCCGTTTGGCGACTTTGGCGATCCAGAAGGTTACAAAGTAGCCGCCAGACGGGCAGCCGCACTGGGCTGTGAAGGCAAGTGGGCGATCCACCCTTCCCAGGTTGAACTAGCCAATGAAGTCTTTACGCCCACCCGCAAGGAAGTTGATCGTGCGCGCCGCATCCTGATCGAAATGGAAAAGGCGGCAAAAGAAGGCAAAGGCGCCGTGTCCCTCGATGGCCGGCTCATCGACGCCGCCTCCATCCGCATGGCGGAAAATGTCGTCAAACAGATTGAGCAGATCGAAACCCGCCAGCATTAAGAACCGCCTGACACCCGCTTTAGGTCTGGATATGAGCTGAGCTCACCCGCCCATAAGCCGTAAACAAACCTGTACGCCGCGCCCGAAGATCCCCGGGCGCACAGCCTAAATGAAGAGGACAGCACAGTAGTGAACATTCATGAGTATCAAGCCAAGGAATTGCTGCAATGCTTTGGCGTTCCAGTGCCGGTGGGCAGCGTCGCCTTCAACCCCACCCAGGCCCGTCAGGCAGCCGAGGAAATCGGTGGCAGCCGCTGGGTCATCAAGGCACAGATCCATGCTGGCGGCCGCGGCAAGGCCGGTGGCGTCAAGGTGGTGGACTCACTGGACGAAGTAAAAAAAGCCGCCGATGCCATGATCGGCACACGACTGGTCACGCATCAGACTGGCCCCGAAGGCTCGCTCGTTCAGCGCGTCTGGGTAGAACAGGCCAGCCAGATCCGCAAGGAATTCTACCTCGGCTTCGTAATCGACCGAGGCACTCAGCGCATCACCGTCATCGCCTCCAGCGAGGGAGGCATGGATATCGAAGAAGTGGCCATAGCCACTCCTGAAAAGATCATCAAGGAAGTGATCGACCCCGCCATCGGGCTTCGCGACTTTCAATGCCGCAAGGTCGCCACCGCAATCGGCCTCAAGGGCAAGCTGATGCCGCAGGCGGTCAAGATCATGAAGGCTATCTACCGTTGCATGCGCGACAAGGATGCCCTGCAGGCGGAAATCAACCCTCTCGCCGTAGTCGGTAGCGAGGATGACCAGAAGCTTCTGGTATTGGACGCCAAGTTCAGCTTCGACGATAACGCCCTCTACCGCCAGAAAACCGTCACCGAGATGCGCGACCTGGCCGAAGAAGACCCCAAAGAAGTGGAAGCCTCCGGACATGGCCTCAATTACATTGCACTGGACGGCAACATTGGCTGCATCGTCAATGGCGCCGGTCTCGCCATGGCCTCGCTGGACGCCATTACCCTGCACGGCGGCGCACCCGCCAACTTTCTGGATGTCGGTGGTGGTGCCTCCCCGGAAAAGGTCACCAATGCCTGCCGAATCGTACTGGAAGACCCCAACGTCAAATGTATTCTGGTAAACATCTTTGCCGGCATCAACCGCTGCGACTGGATCGCCAAAGGCCTGATCCAGGCGTGCGACAGCCTGCAAATCAAGGTGCCACTGATTGTTCGTCTGGCCGGTACCAATGTGGAAGAAGGCCGCAAGATCCTGGCCGAGTCAGGCCTTTCCTTCATCACCGCCGAAAATCTGGATGCTGCGGCAGCCAAGGCCGTTGCCATCGTCAAAGGATAAGCCCATGAGCGTATTCGTAAACAAGCATTCCAAAGTCATTTTTCAGGGCTTTACCGGCGAGCACGCCACCTTCCACGCACAGGATGCCATGCGCATAGGCACACAGGTGGTCGGCGGGGTCACGCCGGGTAAAGGCGGCACCACTCACCTCGGTTTGCCGGTCTTCGACACCGTAGCCGAGGCCGTTGCCGCCACGGGTGCCGATGTATCCGCCGTCTTCGTGCCCCCCCCCTTCAATGCCGATGCGCTGATGGAAGCCATCGACGCCGGCATCAAAGTCGCCGTCACTATCGCCGACGGCATCCCGATTCACGACATGGTGCGTTTGCAGCGCTATCGAATCGGCAAGGACGCCATCATTATCGGCCCCAACACGCCAGGCATTATCACGCCCGACGAATGCAAGGTCGGCATCATGCCCTCCCATATTTATAAAAAGGGCAATGTTGGCATCGTCTCCCGCTCGGGCACCCTGAACTACGAAGCCACTGAACAAATGGCTGATCTGGGGCTTGGCATCACCACCTCGGTAGGCATTGGTGGTGATCCCGTCAACGGCACCGACTTTGTCACGGTATTGCGTGCCTTCGAGGCCGACCCGGAGACGGAAGTCGTGGTCATGATCGGTGAGATCGGTGGCCCGCAGGAGGTCGCCGCCGCCCGCTGGGCCAAAGAGAACATGAGCAAACCGCTGATTGGCTTCGTAGCCGGCATCGCCGCCCCGCCCGGCCGCCGCATGGGCCACG
>SXQV01000176.1 GCA_005792805.1 Methylococcaceae bacterium
GTGCATTTCTTCATCATTGTTCATCGTTATCTCCAAAGTCTAAACCAATTTCATCATCAAAGTGTTCAAGTTCTGGGCGGTCGTAAGTAACAACCGTGCGCTTTATATAGCTAAAGCATTTATTACATAAATCTACATACTACGCCCTCACTGGACGAAATGGTCCACGTGGCCAAGGAGATGCAGCGGCTCGGCTTCATGATTCCGCTAATGATCGGTGGTGCCACCACGTCGCGGGCACACACGGCGGTCAAGATCGAGCCCAACTACCAGGCCGGTTCCACCATTTACGTGACCGATGCCTCGCGCGCCGTCGGCGTGGCCGGCAGCCTGTTGAGCAATGACCTGCGCGACGACTATGTTGCCCGCATCCGCTCCGAGTACGAGGAAGTCCGTGTCCACCATGGCGGGCGCAAGGCCAGGGTGCCGACGCATGATATAGGCCAGGCCCGGGGCAATGCCTTTCACGGTGACTGGCTGGATTACGATCCGCCCAAGCCCTCTTTTCTGGGGCTGCAAACCCTGGATCGTTATCCCCTGGAGGAACTCGTCAAATTCATCGACTGGTCGCCCTTCTTTCACACCTGGGAACTGGCGGGCAGCTACCCGAAGATTCTCGGTGACGAGATCGTTGGCGAGCAGGCACGGGCACTGTTCGCAGACGCCCAGTCCATGCTGGGTCAACTGGTCGCGGAGGAATGGCTGACTGCCCGGGCGGTACTCGGCTTTTTTCCGGCGGCGCGCGAGGCCGATGACATTCATCTCTACACCGATGACGCACGCACCCAAACGCTCACCACCCTGCACCATCTCCGGCAACAGGCCGTCAAGCCGCCGGGCCAGCCCAACTACGCACTGCCGGATTTCGTCGCACCGATTGAAAGCGGGAAACCGGATTACATCGGTGGATTCGCCGTAACCACCGGCATCGGGATCGAGCCGCACCTCGACCGGTTTGCCGCAGAACATGATGACTACAGCAGCATCATGCTCAAGGCACTGGCCGATCGCCTGGCGGAAGCCTTTGCAGAATGCCTGCATCAACGGGTTCGGCGCGAGTTCTGGGGATATTCCGCAAACGAGCACCTCAGCAACGAGGAACTCATCAAGGAAGACTATCGGGGCATCCGCCCTGCCCCCGGATACCCGGCCTGCCCAGACCACACCGAGAAAGCCGCGCTGTTCAGTATTCTCGATGCAGAAAGCCGCACAGGCATCCGGCTCACCGAATCCTTTGCCATGACACCGGCGTCTTCAGTTAGCGGCTGGTATTTCTCGCACCCGGCCGCACGTTACTTCAATGTCGGCAAGATTGGCCGCGACCAGGTCGAGGATTACGCCCGCCGCAAGGGCATGTCACTGAATGTGGCGGAACGCTGGCTGGCACCCACCCTCGCCTACGATCCGGACTGAAGCGGGATGCTCCACCTGATATTGTTTGGCACCGAGGGCTGCCACCTGTGTGAAGAGGCACTGGATCGGATCAGCCAGGCACTTTGCGCACTGGATATTCCCGTGACATTGCAGCAGACCGATATTGCGGGGGATGAGGCCTTGCTGGCTGACTTCGGAGTCCGTATTCCGGTTCTGCGTGACCTGCTGACGGGCCACGAACTGGAGTGGCCGTTTGACGAGATCCAACTCGCCCGATTCATCGGCACAGCGGCGGCGAATCCACGCCAGGCCAGCGCATAGCAAGCTCAACCACATCCAACGGGAGAACACCGTGACCACGGCATTTCGGATCGAACAGGACAGCATGGGGGAACTAAAAGTCCCCGTCGACGCACTTTACGCCGCACAGACCCAGCGGGCCGTAGAAAACTTTCCGGTCAGCGGACTCACGCTCCCGCCAGCCTTCATCCGCGCAGTTGCCCTAATCAAGCAATGCGCCGCCGAGGTCAACGCCGGGCTTGGCCTGCTGGGCAACGACATCGCCGGGGCCATTCAATCCGCCGCAGGCGAGATCGTCGAAGGCCGCCACCAGGCGCAGTTTCCGGTTGATGTATTTCAGACCGGTTCCGGCACCAGCACCAACATGAACGCCAACGAGGTCATTGCCACCCTGGCCTCCCGTGTTTCCGGACACAAGGTCAGTGCTAATGATCATGTCAACATGGGGCAGAGCAGTAACGACGTCATTCCCACTGCAATTCACCTCAGTGCTGCAATCGAGTGCAAGTCCCGGTTACTGCCGGCACTGGACACGCTGGCCAATGCCATCGAAACCAAGGCCAGGACACTGGATGGCGCCGTCAAGACAGGACGTACCCACTTGATGGATGCCATGCCCATTACCCTCGGGCAGGAACTCGACGGCTGGGCACTGCAAGTGCGCAACAGCAGCGCACGCATCCAGTCGGCCCTAACCCGCATCAACCTGCTGGCCCAGGGCGGAACGGCCGTCGGTACCGGCATCAATGCCCACCCGCAATTCGCTGCACGAATGGCCGAAGCCCTGAGCCGCAAGACGGGCATCCTCTTTGTTCCCAATGAGAACTTCTTCGAGAGCCTGAGTACCCAGGACGCGGCGGTGGAACTATCCGGCCAGCTCAAGACCGTTGCGGTCAGCCTGATGAGATTGCGAACGATCTCCGCTGGATGAATGCAGGGCCTTTGGCCGGACTGGGCGAAATCGAACTGCCGGCGCTGCAACCTGGCAGTTCGATCATGCCCGGCAAGGTTAACCCGGTCATACCCGAGGCCGTCTGCATGGTTGCCGCGCAAGTCATCGGTAATGACACGACCATCACGGTGGCCGGCCAGTCAGGCTCGTTCCAGCTCAATGTCATGCTGCCTGTGATCGTTTACAACCTGCTGCAAAGCATCGAGCTACTGGCCAACTCAGCGCAACTGCTGGCGAAAAAGGCCATCGCGGGCTTCACGGTGCGGACCGACAATCTGGAACGGGCCGTCGCCCTGAACCCCATCCTGGTCACGGCACTCAACCCGGTGATCGGTTACCTTAAAGCCGCCGAGATTGCCAAGGAGGCGTATCACTCCCGCCGCCCCATCATTGATGTCGCCGCCGAAATGACGGATATCCCCCGGGAAGAACTGGAAAAACTGCTTGATCCCAGGGTACTCACCGCAGGCGGCATTCAGACTGAATAGGGATGGGCAAGGCTATTGGATGCCAGCACGGCCCCAAAACACGGATCGGGTCAGAATGGTGTTCGCGGCTGTTGGCTGCCCAACGAATGGTGGCACTTCCACTACAGGGGGTGCGATCACCCTCCGCTGTCCGGCATCCCCATCGAGTGATAACAAAGTAGACCAGCACCCCATGATGCCCGGGACGGGGCACTGGATCCCGTTACCTACATTTAAGCTGACCCTGTTATGAATGAAACGGTAATCCCGATTGGGTACAACACACATCGCCCAGGCGATGTCAGCCTCATGCTCAAGCGTATGGGTCTTCCCGACCTGGACTCACTGTTCTCTGCCATTCCCGCCTCACTCCGGCTGCAATCACCTCTTGCCTTGCCGCCTCCCTTATCGGAATGGGAACTCGCCAAACACATCCGGAAGCTGGCCGGCCAGAATGCCACCACCCAGACTCACCTGTCTTTCCTCGGAGGAGGTGCCTACGAACACTATGTTCCGGCGGTAATTGATGCAATCGTCAATCGAGGGGAGTTTCTGACGGCCTACACACCGTATCAGCCAGAAATGAGCCAAGGCCTGCTGCAGGCCCTTTTCGAGTTCCAAACCCTGCTTGGCCGTTTATTAGGGCAACCCAGCGTCAACTGCTCCGTCTATGACGGTGCTACGGCGGCCGCCGAATCCGCCTGGATGATGGTGAGCATCACAGGACAGAAACGTATTGCCGTCGCCGCAGGTTTTTGGCCAGAGTGGCTGGAAGTTCTCCACACTTACATGAAAGGACGTGATGTCGAAATCATCGTCATCAAAACGAGGGAAGACAATGGCCAGCTAGATCAGGATGCGCTGCACAACGCCCTGGCGGCTGGAGGGGTGGCCGGTGTTCTTGTACAGACGCCCAATCGATTCGGTGTGATCGAAGACATCGCCAACCTTTCGGCCACAGCCCGCGCCCACGGGGCGCTCTCCTGTGTATCCTGCCACCCTTTGCTCACCGGCGTCCTCAAAAGTGCAGGCGAACTGGGGGCTGATATTGTTTGTTGCGAGGCTCAATCCCTCGGGATTCCGCTATCAGCCGGAGGCCCCTATCTCGGCGTTATCGCAACGGCCCCAGCGTATGAAAAATACCTGCCTGGCCGAATTGTCGGCCATATCGTCAACAAGCAGGGCCGCGAGCTTTATGCGCTCGTCAAGGAAGAGCGCGAACAGCATATCGCCCGGGAAAAAGCGACCAGCCATATCTGCTCCAATCAAGCCTTGCACGCGATCAGAGCAACCATCTTTTTATCATTACTGGGCGAGACAGGATTTGCCCGGCTTGCTGCACTCAATGCCGAAAAAGCCCATTACCTGGCCAGACAGCTCACGGCATTGCCGGGCGTCGAGCTCACTTTCAGCCGTCCGTTCTTCAACGAGTTCATGCTGACACTGCCTTGTGCGGCGGCGCCACTTCTCGAAAGACTGAGAA
>SXQV01000177.1 GCA_005792805.1 Methylococcaceae bacterium
CGGAGATTCGGATAATCACCCTCAACGGCCTGGACCTGTTTGACCAGGGTTTCGATGGCGCTCGCGGTTTGCCCTGCTTCGATGTCGAAATCCACGCCAACCAGGTTTTTTGAAGCATAACGATTGATGAAGGTTCTCATTCCCTCCACCGAGGAGCAGGTGAATGCCCCCGCCGCGCCACCCGTCGAAAGCACGTAGTTCTTGTTGGCCGCCGTGAAGGTCTTGACGTTGGCCGCCGCCAGTGCGTCGGGCTTGATGCCCGCCCAGTTCTCCTGGCCGCACTCACCCGTGGCAAACGCCCAGGTTACGGCGGGAACCTTGTTGGGGAGCACCGTCAACAAAGGACTCAGGGTGCCTGTTGCCGCCGTGGACATGACATTGGTATTCCAGTTCATGGAAATGCCGACATCCTTGTAAGGGCTAAACAGAAACCCGCCCATGACGGACCCGGTAGGCAGGCCAAAATTATTGTCCACGGGCGGAGGTGTGATCACCGGTGTGGCCGTTGAGGTATCCGGCGTGGATGGGGTGGTGGCGGACGCTGAATAGAGGACCGTGACCGTGCTGTCAGCGCTGGCCGCCTTCTGCAGATTCGCTGTGGCACCGCCATTGAAGCCACTGGTCGCGGTTTCGCCAGCCGCCAGGGCTGAAGCCCATGACATGGGGCGCAAGGTGACCGTGCCGTCATTACCAAAGGCCACCTGGAAATTCCATGGGCCACTTTTGAAAACATCCTTGGCGGTGGCCAAATCCGGGAACTTCACCTTCGCCTGCCAACCGGCGGCTCCGGCTGCAAAGACTTGACTGGACAGGTTTTTTACCGTGATGTTGCCGCCATAGCCGCTATCCCATGAACTGCTCACAGAAAACAGCACTTCGATTGCCGGGGCAGTCGAGGGAGGCGTTGGGGCGGTGGAATCCGCCTGATCTGCCGGGTCGGTGGATGCGCTATCTTTACCCGTGGCTTGCAGGTTGGCTAGGGTTTGCTGGGACGTCTGAGTGGTCATGACCGATGCCGCACAAGGCTGGCCATTCAGCGTACAGTTTTTCAGGGAGAAGCCAGTATCCAGGACGCCAGTCCCGTTGAAGCCAACATTAAGAATACTGTTGGCGGCCACATTGCCACTCCAGGAGGGGGCAACGAGTGTGAAGGTGCTGGTTGCGGGATCGTAGCTGGCTGTCGCGTTCCAGAAAGCCGATGGAGCCACTGCTTTACCCAGTTCAGCCGACTGGAACTTTAACGTCCAGCCACCCGGGATAGCGGTAGGCACCCAGATATTCAGTTGCCCGGAGTATCCGGCCCAGCTGTCATTGACGGTGCCCCATGCCGAACTGGCGCTGACCACCACCTGTGGTACCGGAGCCGGCAGGGTTGCCCCCATGGCTGTTGGTACGCCGAGGCTGAGTGCGGTCATTACAGGAAATGAGGCGGTCAACCGTTGCTTTATAGTTTTCATGAGGATCACCTTTGTAAATAAAGTCATTCGTGAAACGATGGGGATGAGCAGCTATTGCGGCTGGGCTTGCTCTGATCGCCAGGGAAGGAAACTTTAGAGAGTCACCGCGTTGGAATCCAATGAACAAATGGCACATTTGAAATGCACGAGATTAATTTACGCCGCATAGACCTGAATCTTCTGACGGTTTTCGAGGCGGTCTATGAAGAGCAGAGCCAGGTGAAGGCCGCTGAACGGCTGGGAATGACGCAGCCCGCCATCAGTCATGCGCTGGGACGATTGCGCCACCTGCTGGGGGACAGGCTGTTTCAGGGGCGGGCCAGGGGTCTCACGCCTACCGGTCAGGCAGACGATTTCTACAAGAGAGTGCATCAGGCGCTGGAGCTCATCCGCGCCGAACTGGCAGAGAGAAGCACCTTTGATCCGGCAACCAGCCAGCGCACCTTTATCGTGGCCATGGACTATGCGGGGGGCGCACTCCTGGGGGTCCGGTTATTCCAGCGCATCAGCGCCGTGGCCCCCCATGTTCGTTTGGTCTTGCGTTCCATTGATCCCGGAGAGGAAATCCCGGGACTGCTGCGGGAGCACCGGCTGGATCTGGCATTCAATGCGACCCGGTTTGATGATGATATGTTGGAGCAGCCAATCGTCTTGGAAAGTCAGTTGAGAGTGGTTGCTCGCAAGGATCATCCCCGGATCAACGCCGATCCCACCATGGCGGAATTTTTGGCGGAGCGGTTAGTGGTAGCTCATGTATCAATGATCAAGACCGAAAATGCGGCGCTGAACGAATTTTTGCGTCAGGTGAATCAGCAAGCCGCCATGGAAGTGCCTAATGCCATGTTGCTGCCCCTGGTGCTGGAGTCCACGGATCTCATCACCGTGACCACGGCGCTGCTGGCCGCCGCCATGCGGGAGCGGTTTGAGGTTGAGCACTATCCCATACCAGAGCCCTTGGCCTCAGCGTCAGTTCAGTCCTACATGCTTTGGCATCGTTCAATGACGGCCGATCCGGCGCATCGCTGGCTGAGGGAGCAGTTCCAGGCCGTATTGGATTCTTCGATGGACCCCACAGGGTAGCCGGGGCGGTTACCCCAAAATTTCTCATGCGCTTGTCCCTGGGAGCCTTGCCCAGCATACTCACGGCAGAGCGTGTCATTGAATCCTGCCCGGACGGAGGTTGAGCGGAATGGAAGAGCCTTATGACTTGATGGGAGCCGTACTGACCTCCAAGGCCAACGAGCACATGATTGGATTTGCCGGGTTTGTGAGGCCCAAAATGTCCGGCTTGCTGGCGCTGGAGGGGGTTCTCAAGGTGTCGGCGTTTGACCGGCCGGATGGTAGCGGCTACCTGACGCTGACCTTCATCATTGATCGTGATCCTGACGCGGGCAGTGCCGGGCCAACACTCGGTAAGCTTGACCTGAATGCGCTGCAGCAGTGTCTGGGATCCAATTTTGAGATGCTGATTGATGTGCCCCTGAGTGAATTCTCGGAATCCTCCCCATTCCTGGTTGAGGAGATGGATGTCTATTTCCGCCACTTGCAGGGTCAGGAAAAAAGCCTGATCGAAAATAGCGTTTTCCCCGCCTTCAGTCAGTTGCTGGGGTTACAGTTCGAGCCGTTGCAGGCTTGGGCAGCGGAGGAAGACAGCCCCTTGGGCCGTTTGCTGGCAGAGGCTGAAGCGAGAGTGGAAGCCGAATCAAGGGCGGCCATGGCCTCCGGGTCAAAATCATGGCTCAAACGGTTGTTTGGCCGGGACTGACGGATCGGTTTTCGGGTGGGGGTTGCCCCTGCCGTTCTCAGTTCCGTTTGAACCGGTTGTTCTCCTGGCGAAGTCCGCCAATGGTGCCGGTGATTGGTCCGGCTTTGATCGGCTTTGCGGGAATCATGGTGTGGACAATGTCGCGGGAAAGTCTGTATCGATGTTTTTGCTGTCTGTTATTGCTTTTTCCAGTCGCACCGCTGGCATCGCCAGAATCGTCCAGGCGATCTGGTCAGGTGCCGGATCGGATGGAGCCTGATCCCGTTGAGGCAGTGAAATACGCCCGGTTATCCTCGTGGCTACCCGTTTTTCGCGGAGTGGAACGGCTGGAAGCCTCGGCTGAGAGGCCGCGACGCTTGCACATCAGTGCGGTTCGGGTTGATCTTCAGGCCAGCGGCATCGCCTTCCTGGTTACCCCTTCCAACGGTCCGGCTCCCAGGGATGTGGGGGCTCGCACCACTTCTGAATTTCTCTCGGAGTTCAAATGTCAGGTGGCCATCAATGGCTCTGTCTTTGATCAGCATGCCGAAAACCGCAGTGATCCGATGGATGTCCTGGGGCTTTCATTGTCGCGGGGCCATCGCTATTCACCACCCAATCGCTGGGACGCCTTATTGATCGGCACCGGCGGTCGGGCCTGGATTGATCTGGCCCCGGTCGGCACTCGCAATGCCGTCAATGGCCTAAGCGGTTATTACGCCCTGCTGGTCGCTGGGAAAAACCGGGGCGGAATGGCGGATCTGCATCCGCGAACGGCTGTGGGAATCAGTCGCGATGGGCGGTATTTGATACTCATGACCGCCGATGGTCGTCAGCCGGGTTACAGCGAGGGATTGACCACGGCAGAAGCCGCCGAGTGGATGCAGCGGCTGGGTGCTTACAACGCCTTGAATATGGATGGTGGAGGCAGCTCGACCCTGGTGATGCAGGGGCCGGGCGGGAAGCCGGAACTGTTCAACCGGCCCAGTGGGCCACCGGCAGGGGTCGAGCGGCGGGTAGCCAATCACCTTTGTGTTTTCGCCTGGGCTCTCAAGCTCAAGCCAGCGCATTGACGCTTCCTAGAGAATTCAGCTCAGTTTGAAGCTCGAAATCTCATTCTTCAGCTCATCGATGGCCCCTTCCAGGCGATGGGTAGCCGAGGTGGTTTCATCCAGGGCCTGGGCCGAGACGCGCACGCTGTCGGTCAGACTGACCATGGAATCGCGGATTTGTTTGGCCCCGGCTGACTGCGAGCGCATCCCTTCATGGACGGCATCGAATTGCGGCAACAGAGCCTGAATCTGCTGGATGATCTCACCGAAGCTCAGGCTGATCTCATGCGTATCGCTGACACTGCGGCTGACTTGCTCGGAGAACTTGTCCATCTCCATGACCCCGCCTGTGACGGAATCCTGCATTTCCTTGACCATCTGCTCGATGTCGAGGGTGGCGACAGCGGTCTGATCGGCC
>SXQV01000178.1 GCA_005792805.1 Methylococcaceae bacterium
ACTCGGCATCGGCCCAGGACTGCAAAACCTGTTGCGCCGCCGGATTGCCTTTATCGGCCCTGGCTTTGACATCGTGAAAGGCATCGAACACCAGCAAGGTGTGAGACAAAGCGCGGGCCGCCAGAGCGGCCAGCTTTGGATGATCAAGCAGTTCAACCAGCGGAGCCACGTTGTAGCCACCGAGCATGGTGCCAAGCCACTCGACAGCCCGCTCCGGCGAGAGAATCGGGGAAGTCACTTCCCCCCTGGCGATTGCAGCAAGAAAACCCGCCTTGATATACGCAGCTTCATCCACGCCCGCCGGAACGCGATTTGACAGCAGCTCCAGCAGAAACGCTGCCTCAGCTGGTGGCGGATTTTTAATGAGTTCGACCAGCCCACTGGTCCATTCCACACTCAGCGGCTGAGGCACCAGTCCCTGCTCCGCCCGTTCTGCCGCATGTTTCCGATACGCTTCCAGCATGTTCTTAACCTGATTGATGATGAAATTCAGGACCCGGCCTGACCGCTAAAAGCGGCCGGGTATTTTAACCGCCCCACTGACCCATTTCGCCAGAAAAACCGTAGTGATTTTTTTACGTCTGGCGTACTCATGCCTAAAGACCGATACTGCCGCGCTATTTCCGGCAATCCGGATCAGAACCTTATCGAAGGTTTCAAACCAATCACGCCGGGCATTATGGTCTCAAGAAACCTCTCGATTTCAGTGTTTAACGGTAGCTGGAATGCGCCAATCTGGTCGGCAATGGAGCAGGGTTATTTTCGGGACAACGAGCTGGATATTTCCATTCGCTATACGGCCAGTTCTACCGACTTAATCAGTGGCTTTGATGACGGCAGCTATCCACTCATCTTCTGTAGTGCCGACAATGTGCTTGCCTATCAAGAAAACCATGCCGAAATCACCACACAACATGCCACTGATGCTGCCATCTTTTTAAGCGGGGACTCCGGATTTCTATACCCTGTTGCCGCTACTGACATCAAGGAGATCAACGATCTCAAAGGAAAAGTCATTGGTGTGGATAAAAGGGACACAGGCTTCGCGTATGTTCTCTATGACATTCTTGCAAGACATGGCATCAAGCTTAGTGAAATCACAATCAGAGAAATGGGCAGCACGGAAGGCCGACTTGGCATGGTGGCCGGTGGCCAATGCCAGATAACATTACTACGAACGCCCTATCAACTGGCCGCTCAGACTCAAGGCCTGACTGTTTTCAACGAATATCGTATGAGCCTTGAAACCTACCAGGGTACTGTCGGGGTCGTGCATCGCAATTGGCTTGCAGACAATGGCCAACGCTTGGAAGCATTCAAGAGCGCCTATCGCAAAGGGTTAGACTGGTTCCTTGGGAACCCGGACAGCGCTAAAGCCTTGCTTATAAAATACCTGCCCCAACTTTCTAAAGAGCTTGCAGAGCTGACCTTTCAGGAACTTGCAGACAAAGATTACGGGCTTGATCGAACCATGACACCCCGTATATCTGCCCTCCAAGAAGTTCTCAGGCTACGCAAGCTTTATGAGAAGGCACTAAATGGTCGAGATACTGCCCCCTTAGATGTAGCCAGACTGATTCTCTAACGAATAGATTTCGGATAGTTAGTCAGTATGCCGAATTCTCCACGGCGATAAGCTCCAAATCGTTCATGATTTGCCTCATCTGACTCCATGATGATCGGGCCTCCCGATACGTAGGGCTCATGCAAGGCTTCACCAAACAAAACCACCCAGCGGGCATCGGAGCTAGCCTCAATCTGGACTGGAAACCCGATGCTTTCAAAACCCAGGGCATGTTTGGCGTCAATCTCAGCGATAGCACCATCCAGGTGGGCAGAAACCTGACCACTCAGCACATAAATGAGTCCTGCCCAACCTGCCGTAAGCGGAACCTCGGCCACTGCCTTCGCTCCAGACCTGAAATCCAGCAGCATGATTGGCGCAGGCGGATTGAAGGGCGAAGTTAATCCACCATAACTGCCAATAACCACTCGGGTATTCAAGTTATCTTGCGTAACCTCCGGGATATCCGCCGCGTTGAGATGTAAGCCAAATGGTTCGTTACGCTTGCCTTTGATAGGCAGATTGATAAAGAGCTGCAAACCGTGCACAGGGGCATCATCGGGCTCTTCGGTATGCACGGCACCCCGCCCAGCACAAAACCAATGCAGATCACCCGGGTGAATAGCCACGACCTGACCCAGCGAGTCAAAACTGACATGCGTACCCTCAGACTCAGGCAGCACATAAGTCACTGCTGATATCCCGGCGTGCGGATGCGGCGGAAAAGTCGGTTTGCTCATGTGAAAATCATCCACCATGAGCACCGGACCTGTAACACGGTTAAACATGTCACTATTGAGATGTGCCGCCGTGAACCCGCGTCCAATAGACATAGGTTCAGCTTTGACAAGATACCTGTTATCAGCTGCTGGCATGGGTAGGAATCAGCTGTTTTTCAACTGATAGACAATGGTAGCGAAGTCCATGTTCATGGCACCATAAACGGGAGCAGCCACTGGATCGGCATTGTCATGCAGAAGCTCAGTCGCCGCCGTCGCATAGTCTACAACCTGAACATCCGCCATTTGCAGGCGGATCAAGCCTGTTTGGCGCTTGGCATCATTAAAGGTGCCTGACGCATCAACGACAACACGGGCATCATAGCCTGCCGCTTTTGCCGACAACGCTGGAAAAGCAGCGCAAACTTCGAGCGAGATACCGGCAATCAGCAGCTGTTTACGACCAGTCCGGGCGATGGCATCAACCACTTTTGGCTCATCCCAAGCATTAACGAGTGTCCGCTCAATGACTCGCTGACCACTGAGCTCGGCGGCAACTTCTGGTAACAATGGACCCCACATTTCGGGAGCTACATTAGTTGCGACGACTGGAACGCCAAGCAGCTTGGCACAGCGAACCAGTGCAACCAGATTTGCCTTCAATTCCGATGTCTTGATGTCTCGGACTCCGCTGAGCAATCCAACCTGGTGGTCAACAAGCAACAGTGTAGTCGTAGACCGATTAAGAAAAATTGAATCGGGCACTTGCGCAGCCATATTAAATCTCCTGCATGTGGGGAAGTGATTGAGAGCACCATCATGCATTTGTGATGGTGCGGTTTTTAAGCTGACGCCCGCAGCAAGCTACCGCTGCCAGCGCTCCAGCAAGGCGGATTGCGCCTCAATGGGGTGCGCGCCGCTCGTGGCCCGGACATAGTGCCCTTCCGGCTGCAACAGCCAGGCCTGGGCATCGTCACGCAAACAGAGCTCCAGATCCTCGCGGATGCGCTCGGCCAGTTTGCGCTGCTCGATCGGGAAACACGCTTCCACACGCCGGAACATATTGCGCGGCAGAAAATCGGCGCTGGCGGCGTAAACCTCGGGGTTGCCGTCATTCTCGAACAGGAACACGCGGCTGTGTTCGAGGAATCGGCCAATGATGGAACGCACTTCTATATTGCCGGAA
>SXQV01000179.1 GCA_005792805.1 Methylococcaceae bacterium
GAGGCGTGGCCCGCGCTGCTTCCGGGTAGGTTGCTTGAGCCTGTCGGTGACGGCAGGCCTAGAGGAATGATTGCCGAACCCCGCAAGGGGGGAACAGAACCCGGCTTATCGGCTGACTCCTCCTTAATTTCTCGATTACCCTTCCAGCACCGTTACGCATCAACATCAAGCGGCTTCATTCATTCAGGAATAAGGACTGATTTCCTTCAAAGATCATGAAGCCTTCCGTTCTACGCCGTAGAGCCCGGCCCAAGTTCCGGAAAAAAGTGGTGACCGTAATGCTTGACTGCCGCATCAGCCAGAAGATCTCTCCACATTCTGAACGGATCATTGAAAACCGCCTGACCAAGATCTTGCTCAACGAGCATTGAAGCCAGCAATCTGATGCCATCAGGAATGGTAAAAACATTTTCCAGATAGAGGAGCCTCAACCCCATGGAATGAGCACCCATCACCGCAGATGCCGCAGCCATCTCGATGTTGTTACGCCGGCCCTGGCCCGGCCCGCACACCCCCATGTAAGCATTGCGCCATTGATCTTCGGTGGATTCATCCCTAAATGCCTTAAAGTTCCCCACCAGCGATTCATAGACAGCATCACCAGTCAGCCGGATCACTTCATCGAGAGATGCACGGATGCCCTCAACGGCATCTGGAAAATCGTGAAGGCTGGGACCCACTCCCGATGACCATGCCACCCCGAGCTGATACAAGGCGAAGAGAACAGTCCTGGCTGGAGCGGCCAATGCCAGCGGCAATTCAGAAGATGATCGTTCAATGGCCTCGCCCAGCGCCACCATGAGGTCTTCAAGGGCTTGCCTTGCTTTTTCGGACTTCTTGTTTCGGAGCAATAACCCCCAAACCCCATGCACACCCAACACAGCATGCATTAATCCTTTAATTTTGGGCACCATCTCCCTGGGTTGATACGATGTGACGACTTGTCCATATTCAACACGCCAGATCTCACCCGTGCCTATTAACGTCAAGCCGGCCAATGGAACATTGAGAATCATCTCATCCCGGTTAGCACCATAAAATGACCGGAACATGAGATTCAATTCCTGTATTCGATCCCCTTGCAGGGGATCCTGATTGGCAGGTACTTCAGGGCTTAAACTCTGGTTTCTCATAATTCAGCCAGCGACTGTAAAGATGACGGGTTCAAAACAGGCATGATCTGCCTGGGCATTGTTAGGGTTCACGAAAACCGCAATATCCTCAGGCGGTGCATCCGGTGGATTCGAGGGACTACCCTCTCTCCCCGGCATGCTAACCTGAATACACCTACTGCTCCCACCCAACGGACTGCATCATGCCTAATACCCTATTGATTATCGAGGATGAACCGCTGCTGGGGCAGGAACTTTCCAGGCATTACGGTAAAGCCGGCTGGGAGGTCGAGCTGGCCATCGACCTCAAGGAGGCCCGCCAATTACTCGAACAGCAGCATCTCGAACCATTGCTGATCCTCTCGGACATGAATCTGCCGGACGGTAATGCCCTGGATTTCATGGAGGAGGTCAAAGGCAAACTGGTGCACTGCGAGTGGTTATTCCTGACCGGCTATGGCGGTGTCCAGGAATCCGTGCGGGCGCTGCGCCTGGGTGCCTATGAATTCATCGAAAAGCCCTGTGAAATGGATCGGCTGGACCTGGTCATGGCCAGCGCCACCCGAAGCGCCCTGGCCCAACGCCGGCTATTGGAGCAGGCCGAGGTCGGACACCGAAAATACTCGCCGGAGGCGTTTGTCGGTAATAGCCCAGCGGCCCAACGAGTACGGGAAATGCTCACCCGACTGAATCGGGTACCGTTCAGCGCCATCATCATCGGCGGTGAGACCGGCACAGGCAAGGGACTGGTGGCGCGCATCCTACACCACGGCGGGAAGCGTGGGCCTTACCCGTTGGTGGAACTCAACTGTGCGGCCTTGCCACGTGACTTACTGGAATCGGAACTCTTCGGCCATGAGGCCGGCGCTTTCACCGGTGCCACCGGCCGGCATCGGGGCCTGATTGAGCAAGCGGATAGCGGCACGTTATTCCTCGACGAGATTGGCGAAATGCCGCTGGATTTGCAGGCAAAACTGCTGAAGGCGATTGAAGATCGAAAATTCCGCCGCCTCGGATCAGAGCGGGAAATCAGTGTAGATGTGCAGATCCTTGCCGCCAGTCATCGGGATCTGGAAGCTATGGTACGGGAGGGGGGATTTCGCAGCGACCTGTATCACCGACTGAGTGTGTTCAAGCTCAACCTGCCGCCGCTGCGTGAAGTAAAGCAGGACATGGATGAACTGGTACCGCTCTTTATTGCAGAGCTCAATGCCAAGGCCGCCAGGCAAGTTAAGATTGTCCCGGACAAGGTATGGGCTGAACTACGCGCCCATGACTGGCCGGGCAATGTGCGGGAACTGCGCAATGTGGTCGAACGTTGCGTCCTATTTGCCGAAGGCCCCGTGTTTCCCTCTCAATGGCTCCAGCTGCCAGGCCGCCAGCACAGCCTCGCATCCTCCACGGCACCAGAAACCGCACCCGACGGTCTCTTCATCCCGCTGGACGGGAGCATGGACCTGGATGACATGGACCGCTATATCATAGAAACCACCCTGAACAGCCACCGTGGCAATGTTACCGGCGCCGCCCGCGCCTTGGGCACCACCCGTGAAACCTTGCGTTACCGTGTCAGAAAATACGGTTTGAAGGAAAGCAGCTGATGCAGCAGCACTTGCCATCCCGCTCATCCACCCCGATCCAATCGAACTGAATACAATCAAACTCAGGAAAAGGCTGAACACCACATGAACAAGAGACGACCGGCCATCCCCCAAATAAGCTTACTTGCCCTCACCCTCGGTCTCGGCACCGAAACCCAGGCCCAGAACTTTGCTCGCGGGCAAGAACTGTACAACCAGCAATGCCAATCCTGCCATGAAGACCTGATGCACTCCCGCAATCTCAAACTCAAAACCCTGAGCGGCTTGCGTAACCGCATTCAGGATTGGTCTTCGCATACCGGCAACTCATGGACAGCCGAGGAAATCGATGACGTACTCTATTATCTGAACAAAAGTTTCTACCATTTCGACCAAAAGCCGCTGTAATTTCGAGGGCCAAGCCAACAGCCTGATTTTTCGTGTTGATATAGAATTGTCTTCGAGTCAGAAACAGCGGACAGGCCACTGCTCTGACTGCCAGGTGCATCAAGCTGATCTCTCAACCCGGTTGCCAGTTACCGCCAACCACAAAAACCAAAAGGACAAACGAATGAACATACCTTCGACCATCACACGTCGCTTGCTGTCAGCTTCCATCCTTGCTTCCCTCACGTTGGCCGGTTGCCAGCTGACACCCAAGCCCCTGACCCCTGTTTCTGCCAACGACCCAGAACTGAAGGCCCTGGACGCTGACCGCGCCAAATACCGCGAGAAAAAAGTCGCATTGATCGAAAAGGCGCTCGATCTCAGTCCTGCCGAACATGACGCCTTCTGGCGCGAATACTATGGCTATGAGGCTGAGCTGAAGAAAATCTACGATGAACGCTACAGCATCATTCGCGATTACGCCGCCAACTATGACAAGATGGACAACGACATTGCGAATAACCTCGCTTTGCGTTCCCTGAAAATTCGTGATGACCGCAACGACCTGTTCCGCAAGTATTACAACCGCATCGCCACGGCGACTTCCCCGGTCATCGCCGGTCAGTTCCTGCAGATTGAAAACGAACTCAATCTGCTGTCCGACCTCAAGATCAGTACGGAAACCCCCATCCTGCCGCGCGACGTGAGTCCGGCCACCGCTCTCAAGAAATAATCGCAACGTATCCGACCTGAATCGTCGAGCCATAAAACGGGACAGCACGGAGATGACCCGGTGGGTCATCTCCGCTCCATTCGCTTCCACTCGGGCGGAATCACTGCGGCGGCTTTAACGTTCCCAAGGCCCAAGGCGACTCACCTGAGCATGACCGTCTTATCTCACCTCACACGCTGGGCCCGGCGCCTCAAACAGGAAACCCTGGCCCTCTATCTCGCCGCACGGCACCCACTGACGCCCTGGCCCGCCCGGCTGATCATCGCCGGTCTCGTCGCCTACGCGCTCAGCCCCATTGATCTGATCCCCGACTTCATCCCCGTACTGGGCTATCTGGATGATCTCATCCTGCTGCCATTGGGCATCGCCCTGGTCCTGCGACTGATCCCGCCAGCGGTCATGGAAGAGTGCCGGGAATCCGCCAGGCAGCGCTTTGCCACCGGCAAGCCCGTCAGCCGAACCGCCGGTCTCACCATCATCCTGATCTGGCTGGCTGCACTGTGGTGGTTCGCACGCTGGGCAGAATTGATCCCTTCATGACTCCCGTCGCAACCGGCTTACTTCCATTCAAACCCAACCGGCAACCCGAGCAGTGCCCATCAATTCAATCGTTACTCATCGAGCAGATAAGCCTCACTGACCAAACCCGGATGCCCTGAGAGTTTGCATATAGCCGTAACCATACCCAAACCGGGGGCCATACCCATAGGGCATACCGTAGCCATACGCATTACCGCGAGCATCGTAGACGACAGGAGCACCCGACGACGAGTCGACCTGGGGTTGCCCGGGGCCTCGGGCATCCTTGACCAGGTCATTATCCGTAGTGGTCTCCGGCTGAGCGCCCGAATCAATGTCCTGAGCGTTTGCCGTGTCGCCATTATCGCTCCACCAGTCGGCTGATACCGGGGCAAGAGGGGACGCCAACCCGGCAACCAGGACGATAAAAATCAGTTTCTTCATGGTGTTTCTGACTCATTTGAATTGCATAGGGCTTCACGTTATCCCTCTTCGCCGGTCCCGGCAAGCCGCCGCGAAAGCACAGCGAGTACACGGGGAATTCACCCATATTGCCGCCTGCTGCATTATCATGCGGTTGCACGGTTCGATCCTCGGCCTGTGCAATATCCCCCACCGCTGCATGCACCCGTACTGATGACACGACCAAGCGACGACCTGATCAAGCTGGATGAGGTCGAGATCACCGCCATTCGCAGTTCCGGCCCCGGCGGCCAGAACGTAAACAAGGTGTCCACGGCCATACACCTGCGCTTCAACCTCCGGGCCTCGTCCCTGCCCGAGTTCTACAAGACCGCCCTGTTGAACCTCAAGGATCGGCACATCACCCAGGACGGCGAGATCATCATCAAGGCCCAGCGCAGCCGCAGCCAGGAGCAAAACCGGGAAGATGCGCTCCATCGTTTGTCCGTACTGATCCGCAGCGTCGCCAAGCCACGCAAGCTCCGCAAAGCCACCCGGCCTACGCGGGCATCCCGCGAAAAGCGGCTGGACAGTAAAAAGAAGCGCGCCACCACCAAGCGATTGCGCTCGGAGATTGCCGACTGAACGTCGAGCGGCTATTTTGTCAGCCCACTGACCCCAATCACAGGAGCATCCCCATGGCCATCAGACGCAGAGGCGGCCTCAATCACGGCAAACTCGATCAGGTCGTCGCCAATGCCCGCCGCGACAAGGAAGACCGCGACAAAGGCTACCGCGAGCGCGCCCTTAAACTTTACCCATGGGTCTGTGGCCGTTGCACTCGCGAGTTCACCCTCCAGAACCTGTCCGAACTCACCGTTCATCACCGCAATCATAATCACGACGACAATCCACTCGACGGCAGCAACTGGGAACTGCTCTGCCTCTTCTGTCACGACGACGAACACTCCCGCTACAACAATGCCGATCTCTACGGCAAGGACTCATCCACTCGCGCCGCCATCAGCACGCACAAGGCGTTTTCCGGTCTTGAGTCGCTACTGAAAAAAAACCAGTGAACGC
>SXQV01000180.1 GCA_005792805.1 Methylococcaceae bacterium
CTACGGGACGTGACCTGACCCGTGCCGGTACGGGGCTACGGGCGTAGGAGGCCTGCCCTCAGGCCGATGCGGGTTGGCTACCGGCACCCGCTGGGTGCCGTGGTTGGGCCTCCCTCGCGCTGGGGCAGCGCTCCCACGGCATGGGCAACCTAGCTTTACGGGCCCGTCGCCCTCGGACCAGGTGAGCGTTCGAGACGTCCCCAGCCAATTGACCCGCTCCATTTTTGTACGAATCAGGTTTCGGCGATATGATTACGGCGCTGAGAAGCCCCACAGCCTGCCCTTGGCTGTTCGGGGGTATCGCGTTCTTAAATCCATTGGAGGTTAGTGTGAAACGTTCGGTTTTAGCTTTTATATCTTTGGCAGGTTTGTTGCTGGGGGGGGGCAGCGCACGCAGTGGCCACCTTCACCATCGAGGAGGTGGGTGCTGATGTCCGGGTGACGGCCTCCGGCACACTGAGTGTAACCGGTTTGGCGGGCATCCCCGGGACTGGGTGGGGTGTATTGGATCCAAGCGCAGCTTTCCTAACTGTGGGGCCGCCCCAAGCCAACTCTGTTCCCACTGACGGTTACGCCGGCAGCATTACCGGCCCCGCATCATTCGGCAGCTCAAGCGGCTTTTTAGGCGCATCCTCAACCACCAGCCCGGCCTCTATCGTTGGCTTTGGAGGCGGCTACGTCTACACGCCTGTTGGGTTCGTCTCTGGCTCAGCGATCAGCGGAAGCTCCACCTTCGCCAACCAATCGTTTACCAGCCTCGGATTGACGGCGGGGAATTCCTATACCTGGACCCTGCCGAATGACACGATCATCGTTCAGATCGGTCCGGCGACTCCACCGCCTCCGCCCCCGCCGGTCAGCCCCATCCCCACCCTCAGCGAATGGGCGCAAATACTGATGATGCTGTCCATGATCGGAATGGCTGGCTGGTATGGCCGGAGAATGACGCGCGGTTAACCCGTTGCTACCGGTCGCAATGGAACGGGTGCCGAGGCACCCGTTTTTTTGGCCCCCTGATTCACTCACCCTCTCTTGATTTCAGCGAAGATTCAGCAAAAATGCTGGAACAGTGCCTCATCGGCCCACCGGCAGGCGGCAGAAGAACACGCCAATCAACATGTTAAAACACCGATTCATTACCATTGATGGCGAGGCAGCACACAGAGAAACGTTCAAGAACTCGGTTTTTCTGGCCTATGCCCGGCATACAAGAACACCGGATGAGAGTGCCCGGTTTCTGCAAATCCTGATTCAGCGGCACCCCGACGCTTCCCACCTCTGCTGGGCTTACCGCATGGGTCAACAGTACCGTTACAGCGACGGCGGGGAACCGTCAGGCACGGCCGGACAGCCCATATACAAAGCGATTGAGGGACAAGGGCTCGACTTCATTACCGTCGGGGTAATTCGATATTTCGGCGGGACGTTGCTGGGAGCGGGGGGATTGATGCGTGCCTATGGCGGAACGGCGAGTGAAGCCCTGAAGAAAGCAAACCGCCGCGAGGAATTCCCGCGCATCCAGATTGCCGTCGAAGTCCTTTTCGACCAGCTCGGAACACTCTACCGATGCCTTGACAGCCATCACGCAGAGGATCGCGTCGAGGACTATACCGAGCGGGGAGTTCGCGTGGTGTGCCAATTACCCACCGAAAGAGCCGCTTCGTTCGAGAGGCACATGCGCAATGCGACCCGTGACCAGTTCGATCTGCGCTACCTCTGACGGGGACACGAGGTACAGTCGCGCCGTCAATAAAAAACCCGGTACAAGACCGGGTTCGGTGGGTGCGCCGGTTGTACCGGCAGCAGAGGAACAATTACCTCCATTCACGCCTTTCGGCCAGCCAGTGCTCCCATCGCCTTTCAGCATCACGATCGATCACCCTGACTGGCTGACGCTGTTCAGTCACGTCAATGCCAAGAACCAGAGCGATAGCTACCAAAGTCAGGCTTAGAATCATCAGTTCCATGGATTTCCTCACGAGGTAAGCGGCAAATGCCGCCTCGTCGGACGTTGCCGCGACGCAAAAAGTTCCAGCGCTGCTCCGCGCCACACGCTCTTGTCATCTCCGCCGAACGGACATGGCTCCAGGTGCGCCCGAAAACCCGGCCAGCTATTTGCTGTCCGTGGGAGGCTCGTCACCAGACTCGACCGTGGATTTCCCCAGTCCAGAATAGGCCGGGCACCAACGCAGCGTAGACGTTACGATCAGCAACAGCCCCACGACAATGAAGAGGACGCTATCGAGCATCCAGGCCAGCACCAGCATCGCAACACCCACGCCCAGACGAATTTGCTCATCTTTCTTTCCCACATTGAATTCACGCTTCAGCATGCGGTTGAAGTCAAAACTCATGGCTACTCTCCTCGGTAATGATCTAGTTGTTATCTCTATCGCGTTGACCCAGCCACCCTTGACAAGGCCAACGCGATGCTATCACGACTCGATAACCCAGATTGTCGAACGGCTTTGAAAAGTTTCCAGCTGAACGGCAGGGTTACCGGGGTGTGATGAAGGCGATAGCCTCCCGAACTTTGCGCCCGGTTGCGTTGCATTGGCAGTCAGTCTGTCTTGACTCTCCCGCAAATAAAATTAGGCAGATTCTAAAAAGGAACCTACACTTTCGCCGGGGTGTCGCACCTGAGTCCTGAACCTTCCAGGTCGCTACAATTGTTCAAATCTTTTCTTAGCGAGGCGTGTATGTACGATCGGCGTCGATTTATACGAGACACAGGGCTGGCTCTGGGTGGTCTCGCTCTCTTCTCCGGGCAGGTTGCCGGTGAAGGGTTGACCAGCCTGCAAGTGCCGCCCATTACCATAATCCCTAACGATGGCGGGGGTCTTGCTACCATTGAAATCCATCTGGGTAACTCAGTGGCGTGGGACTATGACCGTTACGGCGACAAGTATGCCCTGGACATGAGGAACGACCTGCTCACCAAATATGCCGGTAACCATGTTATGTGGCAAAAAGGAGGGGACACCGTAAAGGATAGAGCCTTGCTGAATATCCCTTCCTCATTAGCGACAGATCAACGTGGCCGCGTCTATGTGACCGACATCGGCAATAGCCGTGTGCTGGTGATGTCTCGTAATGGCAAGCTGCTGGAGGTGATCCGGCCTACCAGGAAAATGCGCCTGAGATACCCCCAGGATCTGGCGGTGGCGAATGACCGGGTTTATGTGGCCGACACCATGAACCATCAGATTGACATCTATGATCGCCATGGCCGCCATAAGAGTTCATTCGGCAGTTTGGGCTTACCTTATGACGATCTTAATGGACCAACCAGCGTCGCTGTCGGTACTGACAGCGATATCTTCGTGGTAGATAAAGGCAATCGCGCGATAAAGGTCTTTAATCACTCGGGGGTGCTGCTGGATATCTACGACGGGAGCAAGCTGGGTGGCATACCGTCTTTCAATCCAGGCTATATCTCGATGGGGCCTGACGGCATTCTCTATGCCGCAGACACTAACGCTGGAACTGTTGCCGCAATGACACAGAGAGGCAGGCTACTGGATACGGTCAAGCTGGTTCTAGCCGATGGCTCGATAGCTCAACCCAGATACCTGGCTTTTTCACCCACTGGAAGTTTGGTAGTGTCAGCCTACAGCACCCTTCCGGCGTCTGCTTAACGTAGACCGGTACGACTTATTATTGAACAGCAGGATTATTCTAATTTCACTTAAACACGGGAGACTATGATGGATAACTTTCTTGGTCAGATTTTGATGGTGGGTTTCAATTTTGCGCCTAATGGCTGGATGCTGTGTCAGGGGCAAATTCTCTCAATCAGCCAGAATACCGCCCTGTTCTCTTTGCTGGGAACTTTCTATGGGGGTGATGGCATAACAACCTTTGCTCTGCCTGACCTTCGTGGCCGGGTACCCGTAGGTCAGGGTCAGGGTTTGGGCCTTCCATATTTTGTAATGGGACAAGTCGGCGGCTCTGCGACAACTCAGATTCTGAATAATAATCTGCCCCCGCTATTACTCCCTAATGGATTACCGCAGCTGGCCGCCGCATCCAGCGACGCCGCTTCCGGGATTAAGGTCACTCCCTCTGCCCTGGTCGGCGAGCAGCAGCCTATCAACATAATGCAGCCTTATCTTTGCTTGAATTTCGTGATAGCTGTAAATGGCATCTATCCTTCAAGATGGTAATGGCAAGGATAATCCGGCGAACAACTCAAGGTCACGGTAAGACAAGTTGTTAAAAGTCATTCTAGAGTTCTGTCATTCCATCGGCATTCAGATCGCCAGGGATAAGATTGAAGACAGCCCTGGTGACCTCGGTGGGCTGCTGATCGCAGAAGGGGTGCTGCGATACGATGACACGCTGAAATATCCTGGAGATATTCTATATCTGGCATCATCCATTGCCGTATGTCACCCGGCGTACCGCAGGCAATTAGCCACACCGCTGAAATTCAGGGAGAGTCAGGTGCAGACGGCTCACAGCATGGTGACGGCGGCATGGTGCTATGCCGCCTGCGTTCATCTCGGCATACCGGCAAAGGTCTGTTTTCATGAGGGAGGCTATCAGGGCCAGGGCGGGTGGCTGGTGCAAAGCTTTGAAGGGGGGCAATACTTTGGCTTGCCGCTCCTGCAACTCTTCCGTATGGCATATGACCCTGTGGGCGCGGCGGCGGCGGGGGTAGCCCCTTACCCCAATATGGTTAGCTGGCTCAGGACTAGCCAGGACCACGAAGACATCGCTTTCCTGCCAACCTTATAGAGATCCCGTAGTCTGGACGTGGCGGCCTGAAGCAGGCCTCAGCGCTCCCCGACGGGTGCCGCCCAGGCATCGGAAACCAGCGGGCCGATATGGCTGCCGGTCAGCGACTCAAGGAATGCGACCAGGTTTCCGATGTCATCACTCCCGAGATTCAGCGGCTGAATGCGCGGGTCGAGGTTCTCGTTGGGCGCACCGCCGTGGTTGTAGAACTCCACCACCTCACGCAGGGTCGCCACTCCACCGTGGTGCATATACGGCGCGGTGAGGGCGATATTCCGCAGGGAAGGTGTCCGGTAGTGCCAACGGTCTACCGGGTTCTGGGTCACCTCATACCGTCCCAGATCACCGGGCCGGATTGCAGCCACCTGCCCCAGGCTGGCCGCCGCCAGGTCAAGCGTCACGCCCGGCGCAACCTGAACCCGCGTCTTTTCCGGTTCGTGGCGCCTACTCTCCTGATAGCCGACACCCGTGTTATGCAACTGGTTATCGGTAAACAACGCCGACTCTGGCCCGATTGAATGGCACTGCACACACCCGGCCCTGCCAATGAACAGCGCGTAGCCAGCTTGCGCCGATGCTGAAATCGCATCCGGCTGATGGCCATACCGCCAGCGATCAAAAGGCGAATCCCCCGCAATCAGCGTGCGTTCATAACTGGCAATCGCTTGCCCGACCGTATCCATGCCCGGCCCGCGATGAAACGCTTTCTCGAACAGCCCTCGATAATCCGGCAAGGATTTGAGCTTTTCGGTGACCGCACCGACCGACGGATTACCCATCTCGTTGACTGCCAGAAAAGGCCCCCACACCTGATTTTCCAGCAGCGATTCCCGCCCATCGTGGAACAACCGGGTCAGGTAGGCCACGTTGTAGAGCGTCGGTGCATTGCGCCGCACCGTGCGGCCTTCGACACCAACGGACGTGGCCTGCTCCTGACTGGTGAAGCCCTGCTCGGGGATATGGCACATCGCACAGGAAAAGGTCTGATTCAGCGAAAGCCGCCGGTCGTAGAACAGCTTGCGGCCCAAAGTGATTTTCTCGCGGGTCAGCGGATTGTCCGCCGGTATCGGCAGTGGCGGCAGCCCCGCCACCGGCTGGCGGGCCCGCTTCAGGAGATCGGCCGGCTGGCCCTGCCGCTGGATCAATGCCGTGGAGCGCGTCTGGTAGTCCGCCTGCTCATAGCCCGACCGGCCATCCCCGGCCCGCATCGGCGCGGACATTGCCGCCACCGGTTTCGCCTTCCCGCCCCGCTGGTCTGCTTCCCGCATCAGGGTTTCAATATCCGCCAGCACCAGATCCGGGTGCAGTACCGACACGGTGTAACTGTTGCGAATCAGGCCTTCATCATCAATCAGATACACCCGCAGCAGGTGTGAAAACCGGCTGGCCGGACGGCCCTGGGCGTCCACCTCCCGGTCCACGGATTGCTGATAATCGCGCAGAACCGGCGCTAATTCCGTCCCGGAACGTGTAGTCAGGAACCGCCAGTCAATGCCACCCGATTGAAAATCCTCGCCATATTTCGCCATCACCGCCGGGGTATCGTGCTCGGGATTGAAACTCAGCGTAATCAGCCGTAGACGGTCCTTCAGCTCGGGGCGAGCCTTGAGCGCCGACTGGATGCGATGCAGCACCCTCGTCGCCAGCGGGCAGCCATTCGCATCGTCGCAAGTCGCGTAGATGAAACTCAGCAACACCATGCGGCCCGCATACAGGCCATGCAGCGTCGCCGGTTGACCGGAGGACTCCAGCACCTGCCCATCCGCCGCCGGTCCCAGCTGAGGCAGCGTGTAACTGCCGGGTTTTGGCGGCGGATAGGACAAAGCCCCATAACCCGGAGCCAGGGCAGCCGATGAATCAGCCTGAGCCGGGAAAGCCGCCAGGGCCAGGACAAAAACGATTACGGGCTTGAACGAGAATGTCATGTCGGCAAGCAGCCAGGCCAACCCCGAGCCTATTCCGACTTGACCAGCGCCTCCCTGTTCGGGCTTCCGGCGAGACGGCTATACAGCGCATGCGCACCAAAACGCATCTGGTGCGGACGGCCCAGCTTTTCAGCCATGAAATCAATCGCAAAGACCGGCTTCAGCTCCTTGCCATCCCACTGAAACAGCTTGAGGAACTGCTCGTTGTCCTGGCCTTTTTTGTCCCAATTGGCGAGCAGCGAGGAGGTGTAATACAGCCGCTTGCCATCCCAGCTCGACGAGACCATATTGACCTGGGCACCGATATGTTTCTCGTAAACCTGCACCGGCTTTTCCGGATTGCTGATGTCGAAAGCGCGGGTGTTGCCGTCCATGAACGTGTTGACCCACAGCAGCCTGTCGTCGTTGGAGATCGAGATGTCGACCGGTAGCGGTATCTTCTTGGGGTCTCCAACATCGGCTACCGCCTTGGCCTGCCACTCACCCTTGGCATCCTCATGAATCAGCCAGATTTGCGAGGTCAGCGCCGTGGTCGTAAAGCAGTAATTGTGGCTCTCGCCCCAGGCACAGCGGATTTCCAGCGGTGCGCCCGGCACATCAAAGACCTTTCTGGGCTGCTTGGTGTGCAAATCCCACGTCACCACGGTATTGCCGAAATGCTTCATGGCCTCGGCATCGGTCAGCAGCTTGCCGAAGTCCATCATGTAGTTGTTCCACCCGGTGAAGGAGGAAGTCACCAGCAGGTTCTTGCGCGGGAGAGCCCGCACATCATAGTTGTAGCCGTCGGCAAAGTGGCCGGTCTTGACGGCACCACGCAAGTCGCCGTCGGTCGGCATCCAGTGCGTCGTGACATAGCCGCCCTCATTGGTGTATTCCACCAGTGCGGTACGGCCACCATGGTCCTTGTTGTTGGAAAGGCCGGTGATCATCATCCGGCCCGGCAGGGCGTACATGGTATGCGGCCCGACCACGCCGCCCGACTTGGCCACGAAATCGGTGATCGTATTGACCAGCCGGGGCTGGGACGGGTCGGTCTTGACATCGAAGACGAAGATCTTGCTGGTATCGAGGCCACCCGCCCAAAGATATTGACGATCATCGGTAAAGTCGGAATGGTGCGCCTCGTTGCGGCCACCCACCGAGACGCTGTTGATGACCTTGCCGAATTTCTCGGATTTCGGGTTGACATCCACCGTGACCAGCTTGTCCTGCGCATCCCCCACGCCTTCGACACCCAGCGTCCAGACGTAAACGAAATCTTCCTGGCCGGTGATTTTCTTCATGTAGGGCGAGGCGCAGGTCTCATCGGCCAGTGCCTGAACCGGCATTATCGCGGTCACGGCCAAGGCAAGGCCCAAAGCCGTTGCGAGGACGGGCTGACGTGGCGTGGGGGTTGTGCAAGGTTTCATGAGTGCTCTCCGTTCTGCTTGTTATGGATTTTCTTCTTGCGGGATCTGCGGAGCGATGTCCACCCCGGCCGCCGTGGCCGGATCGATACGGCTGCGGATTGCATGGACTGCCGTCACCGGGAAACCGCCCGCTTCGGCGTGCTCGCGCATCATCCTCTCATTCGGTGCGATGTAAAGGCAGCAAACCCGGTCGCCGGGGATGTCCCGCTCCATCAGATAGCTGGGCGTATCGTTGCTCCTGCCGCATCCCGGAAATTGGCGGGTGGCGTCAGTCAGGCGGCATATTAGACGACCGGTCGTCTTTATATCAAGCCCAAAAAATCAGGGGACAAAATAACCATCCACCAAACTGCCGCAGCAATCCTCCAGCGGGCGCACGGATTGCTCAATCTTCATGCGCAGCAGCGCCCCCTGCCACTGGTTGACCAGCAGGTCGGCCATGGTTTCCGCCGGGAGATCGGGACGGAACACGCCTTCCTGCTGCCCCCGGCGCAAGGCGTCGGCGATCCTGTCCCGGTAGCCGCTCACCGCCAGATGGAGGGCTGAGCGGCATTTCTCACTGGTCTCGCCGATTTCCCCCATGAGATTGCCCAACAGGCAACCCCCACGAAAATCACGCCGGGCCGCCTCTACACTCAGATCCCTGAAATAAGCCCGTAACGCTTGCCGGGCGTCGACCCCCGGCTGCTGCATGGCAAGGTCAAGCCGTGCGATAAACGGCGCAATATAGTGCTGAATGACTTCAGCACTGAAATCCTCCTTGCTGGCAAAGTAGTGGTAGAACGACCCTTTGGGGACACCCGTGCTTTGCAGAATGGTCTGCAACCCGGTGCCGTGATAGCCGTGCTCCATAATCAGGGCCACCCCCTGATCGAGCAGCTTTTGGCGGATGGGGAGCTTGGCGGAAGATCGGCTCATCAAGCGCGCACTCGCTCAGGATTCCTCATGTTTTAGCGCGATCCCGATCACTTCCAGCAAGACTCCGGCCCCTGCCAGCAATAATCCCGCCAGCGCATTTCCGGGTGCCAAAAAAAAGCCTAATCCGCCCAAAACCACCAGCACCAGCGCTACACGGCGGCGCTGCGGGTGTCTGATCCATCGTTTCATGCTGTAGTCCTCCTCAGGTCATGCAGGCATCCTGACACCGCTCAAAACCACTCGGTATGGAAAAAATCGCCTTCTGGCCGATCAATCCGCTCATAGGTATGGGCGCCAAAGTAATCCCGCTGGGCTTGCAGCAGGTTGGCGGGAAGCCGGGCCGCCCGGTAACTGTCGTAATAGGCCAGCGCTGCCGAAAACGCCGGTGCGGCGACGCCGTATTCCACCGCCAGCTGCACCACCCGCCGCCAGTTGGCCTGCGAACTAACGATGATGTCGCGGAAATAAGGGTCAAGGATGAGATTTTTCAGCTCGGGATTTTTCCGGTATGCCTCGGTGATCCGGTTGAGGAACCGGGCCCGAATGATGCAGCCACCCCGCCAGATCGACGAAATGTCACCAAAATTGAGGTGCCACTGATACAGCTCGGACGCAGCACCCAGCTGCACGAAGCCCTGGGCATAACTGATGATCTTGCTGGCATACAGCGCGTCACGCACCGCATCGATCAGCGCCTGACGGTCACCGGCAAACGGCTGGGTCACCGGCCCCGGCAGCACCTCGGAGGCGGCGGCCCGGTCAGCCTTGAGCGAACTGAGAATCCGCGCCTCGACCGCGCTGGCGATGACCGAAAGCGGCACGCCCATCTCGGTCGCGTGGCCGACCGTCCATTTTCCGGTGCCCTTCTGGCCCGCCTTGTCGACAATCAGATCCACCAGCGGCTCACCGCTAACCGGGTCCTTGAAGGCGAGGATGTTGGTAGTGATATCAATCAGGAAGGAATCCAGCTCACCCCGGTTCCACTCGCCAAAGATGGCGGCCAGTTCGCCGGCGCTGGCATTCAGAGCGGCCTTGAGGATGGCATAGGCCTCGCAGATCAGCTGCATGTCGCC
>SXQV01000181.1 GCA_005792805.1 Methylococcaceae bacterium
ACACCGGAGAGGATTTTCACGGCGTCAGGTTCGCGCCGCTGCGTCGTGTGACGCGAGGTGCCGGGACGCCGGCGATCAAGGTCGCCCTGCAGGTCGGCTTCGCTCAATGCCAAACCGGGTGGGCAACCATCGACGATGCAGCCGATGGCAGGCCCATGGCTCTCACCAAAAGAGGTGACGGTGAACAGTTTACCCAGCGTGTTTCCGGACATCTATTTGACCTGATTACTTGAATTTACGGGCTTTGGAGTGTGAGCCGGACTATCGGATGCGCCAAATCAGAGCGCACCGGACTTTTGCAGACGCTTGACCACGGCTTGGGCAATTAACCGGTAGCCTGCGGCATTAGGATGAACCGAATCCGACCTCAGCGTGCTGTTTTGCACAATGTCATTAAGCACATACCGCTCGATTGGAATATCAAACTCCGTGGCAATTTCCTCATAGAAAGTGGGGGGTGCACGCATTAACCCGAACTTGGGTACCGCAATCAGCACAACATCAATCCCGCGATCACGCGCCATTTTCACCATCGCCCGCACATTGTCGGCTACCTTTTCTTCGCTCAGGGAACGGAGCAGATCATTGGCACCATGACAGAGAATCAGCAACCTGGGCTCATGCTCGTCCAGCCAGATAGGCAGACGTTTCAGCCCGTCGCTGGAAAGCTCTCCCGACAAACCGCCATTGACGATCTGCCGCTGGATCAGTGCCTGCAGTTGCGCCGGATACGTCTCTTCAGGCAAGACCCCGGCCCCGTAGGTCAGGCTGTCACCAAACGCGAGCACCCTGGCATCGGGCGCGAGTGGTGCCTGTTTCGCCTCCGGCCTACAGGCCACAAGGGCAACACCGAGCATCAGTAGCGCAAGCGCTCGCGATAGCCTGCTCCCGATGGCCGGGACATGGATCAGGACGTTTCTATCTAAGCTCAGCATATTGGCTCCTGCTCCCCTGCGGATGGATTCATTCCTTATGGGAAAAACTGGCTGACCTGACTGGCCGTCAGCAGGAACACGCCATCGCCGCCCCGCTCAAAATCAAGCCAGAAAAAAGGCACCTCCGGAAAGGCGTCTTCCAGAGCTTCAGCGGCACTGCCCACCTCGACAACGAGAATGCCATTCGGCTTCAGATGCCGGGTGGCATCCTTAAGGATCATCCTTACACAGTCGAGACCATCATCACCGGATTCCAGCCCCAGACGCGGCTCAGCATGGTATTCCGGCGGCAAATCACGCCATTCGGCAAAATTCACATAGGGCGGATTACTCACGATCAGATCGTACTGCTTGTCAGCCAACCGGGAATAAACATCCGACTGGATAGCCTGTACACGATACTCAACCGCATGGCGTTCGATATTGATTCGCGCCACGTCCAGTGCATCGGTCGATATATCCGCCGCATCCACCTGCGCGTCCGGGAAAGCAACCGCGCAGGCAATGGCGATACAGCCGCTACCCGTACAAAGATCCAGAATCTCCGTCACCTCATCGGCTTCCACCCAGGGCGCAAACTGGCTTTCGATCAATTCGGCAATCGGTGAACGTGGCACCAACACCCGCTCATCGACATGGAAGGACAGTCCGGCAAACGGAGCTTCATGCGTCAGATAGGCCAGCGGTTTACGCTCCGCCATGCGCCGGTCAATCAGATCCAGCACTTGCGCCCGCTCGCCGGGTGTCAGGTTAGCCTCAAAGTACCCGCCGGGCAGGTCGTAGGGGAGATGCAACGCATGCAGCACCAGCGCTGCCGCCTCGTCCAGAGCGCCCGCCGTACCATGTCCAAAAAACAGACCCGCTTCCGAGAAGCGGCTGGTGGCAAAGCGGACGTAGTCGCGCAGGGTGACGAGGTGATCCAGGGTTATTTGTCGGTTCATCGCTTCAGGGATAAAGACCAATGGCGGAAAGTCCGGCCTGCTCATCCAGCCCGAACATCAGGTTCATGTTCTGCACAGCCTGTCCGGCCGCGCCCTTGACGAGATTGTCGATTACCGACAGCACTACGACGGTATCGCCATCCAGCGGGCGGTGGACCGCAATCTGGCACCGATTGGCGCCACGGACATTTCGCGTGTCGGGGTGTGCCCCGGCGGGGAGGACATCGACAAATGGTTCATCACGATATCGGCGCTCAAACAGCGACTGCAGATCCGGCGCATCACCTTTCAACACGGTATACAACGTGGCGTGGATTCCGCGAATCATCGGGATCAGATGCGGAACAAAAGTCAGGCCGACGGGTTCACCGACTACCTGCTCAAGCCCCTGGCGGATTTCCGGCCAATGGCGATGGCCTTTGACACTATAGGCCTTAAGGCTCTCACCGGTCTCGCTCATCAGAACAGGAATCTCGGCCTTGCGCCCGGCTCCGCTGACACCGGATTTCACATCGGCAATGATGCGGTCATGACTCACCACGCCCGCTTCCAGAAGAGGCAGCAAGCCGAGCTGTACCGATGTGGGATAGCAGCCGGGACAGGCGACGAGATTGGCCTTGCGTATGGCCTCGCGGTGCAGTTCCGGCAAACCGTAGACGGCCTTTGCAAGCCATTCCGGGCAGGCGTGTGGTTCGCCGTACCAATGCGACCAGACAGCAGGATCTTGCAGACGAAAATCAGCGGCAAGATCAACCACCTTGACGCCCCGACCCAGCAAGCCCGGCGCCATCCGCATGGCGGTACCGTTAGGCGTGGCAAAGAAAACCACATCGCAGCCGGAGAGATTGTCGGTCGTGGGCTCGACGAACGTGGTTTCGACAAAGCCGCGCAAGTTGGGATAAATCTCTGCCACCGGCTTACCGGCATCTCCCCGCGAGGTCACGCTAGCAATGCTGACCTTGGGGTGCAGGGCCAGGAGGCGCAAGAGTTCTACACCGGTATACCCAGTGCCCCCAACAATACCGGCACGAATCATGTGCGTCTATCTCCAGAGTGAACCGGGAAAATCTCTCCTCAAGGGCCGCCGAAAATATCGGCGTCAAATTACGCCTGGCTAAGCTCGCATCAAAACGGAATCAGGGCTCTTCGGGAAGAGGACCATCAAAAGCCTCGACCATGGACTTGAGTTTCTGCCCGGACTTGAAGGTCACCACCCGGCGCGCGGTGATGGGAATTTCTTCCCCTGTCTTGGGATTGCGGCCCGGCCGCTCATTTTTATCACGCAAATCGAAGTTACCGAACCCGGAGAGTTTGACTGATTCACCGCGCATGAGCGACGCCTTGATCTCCTCGAAAAACTGCTCGACCAGCTCCTTGGCTTCCTTGCGGCTTAAATCTACCGTATCGAGCAATCGCTCCACCATGTCGATTTTAGTCAGCGTCATATCAGTCCCTCAAGCGTGCTTCAAAACGATGAGCGAGTGACTCCAGCACAGCGGCAACCGCCGCTTCGACACGGGCATCAACCAGCGTTTCAGACTCATCCTGCCAGACCAGACCCAAGGCAACACTCTTTTTACCGTCCTCTACTCCGGGCCCACGATAGACATCAAACACCACGACTTCGCGCAAGAGGGTTCCGCCCTGCTCCCGCGCCACTGCGATCAACCGGGCCACTGGCACGGTGTCGTCCACGATCAAAGCAATATCGCGCCGCACAGTGGGGAATTTTGAAAGGCTCCTGAACCGGGGGACATCACGACCAATCAAGATGGACTGGTCAAGCTCCACCAAAAACACGCGCTGATCAAAGCCCAGCTGTTTTTCGAGATGGGGATGCAGCATACCGGCCCAACCCAAACGCTCGGAACCCATAAGGATTTCAGCGGACTGGCCTGGGTGCAGTGCAGGATGCGGCGCCGCAACGAATGACAGTCGGCCGGTTCGACCCGTTAACATCACCAAGGCCTCAACATCAGCCTTGATATCGTAGAAGTCGGTAGCCCGCAAGGATTCGGCCCACTGTTCGCCATTCACCGGCCCCATCGCCAGCCACGCCAGCGATTTGGGCTGGTCCAATCCATCAGGCAGCGGAATAAACTTGAGTCCGCTTTCGAACAGTCGTACCCGGTTTTGCTGGCGGTTATTGTTCTTGATCGCCGCATCCAGCAAGCCTGGCCACAGGCTGGTCCGCATCACCGCCAGCTCAGCCGAAATAGGATTCTTCAGTGCCAGCGGCTCGATCTCCGGATCGATCAGTTTCTGCAATCCGCGCTCGACGAAGCTGTACGTGATGGCTTCCTGATAGCCGCGATCAACCAGCAGTTGCTTCACTCGCGAGAGTTCAAGCCGCGATTCCGACACGGGCAACATGGCCGCTGGAATCGTCGGATGCTTGCGGGGCAGATGGTCATAACCGTAAACGCGACCGACTTCTTCGATCAAATCCGCCTCAATGGCGATATCGAACCGGAATGCGGGCGGCGTCACCTGCCACCCCTCGGCGTGGGACACGGGGTTCATACCAAGACCACACAAAATGCGGGAAATGCGATCCGCCTCGATGGCAATGCCTAAAACACGCTGGATGCGCTCAGCGCGCAGCAACAACGGCGGGCGCTGAGGTAGATGTGTGTGACTGACTGCTTCTACCACAGGGCCCGGCAACCCACCCGCCAAGCTGATGATGAGTTCACTGGCCCGCGCAAGCGCACGATCTTGCAACTCAAAACTCACGCCACGCTCAAAGCGGTGCGATGAATCCGTACTGAGCCCGTACCGGCGGGCCTTGCCCATCATCAGCTCCGGCGTAAAAAAGGCGCATTCAAGAAAAATATCCCGGCTCGATTCGCTCACGGCCGACTCACTTCCCCCCATGATGCCCGCCAGCGCCAAAGCCTTGGCTTCGTCAGCGATAACCAGGGTATCGGCATGCAACGATAACTCCTGATCATTGAGCAGGCGCAGTTTTTCGCCATCACGGCCATAACGCACCCGGATGCCCCCTTTCAGCTTCGCCGCATCGAAGGCATGCAGCGGCTGACCCAGCTCCAGCAGCACATAGTTGGTAACATCGACAATGACATCCAGCGAGCGAACGTCAGAGCGGCGCAAACGTTCCTTCATCCAGAGCGGCGTTGGGGCGTTGCGGTCTACATTCTTGATCAGTCGCCCGAGATAACGCGGACAGGCCTCGGGAGCCTCAATATTGACGGGTAACCCTTGGTCATGAGCGGCCACCAATGACCGGCTCTCGGGCAGAGTCATGGGCAGGCCGTTCAACAGCGCCACCTCTCGCGCTATGCCTTCGACGCTAAGGCAATCGGCGCGGTTCGGTGTGAGATCCACCTCAATAAGCGAATCTTCTAGCTGTAGATACTCCCGCAAATCGATGCCAGCAGGCGCTTCTTCGCTGAGCTCCATCAACCCTGATGCATCCTCGTCAATACCCAGTTCCCTGGCGGAACAAAGCATTCCGAACGAAGGGATACCACGTAGCTTCGAGGCCTTGATCTTGAGACCGCCAGGCAACACCGCCCCCTCCAGAGCCAGCGGAGCACGCAACCCGACACGTGCGTTGGGCGCACCACAGACGATTTGCAATGGCTCACCCAAGCCTGCTGCGACGCGGCACACCTTGAGGCGATCCGCCTCCGGATGCGGCACCGTTTCCAATATTTCTCCTACTACAACGCCGGAAAACTGGCCCGCTGCCGGCGCGGCACTGTCGACCTCCAAACCGGCCATGGTGATCTGATGAACCAGTTCCGGGGTCGTAAGGGCAGGGTTGACATAAGTTCGGAGCCAGGCTTCGCTGAAACGCATATAAGTCGTGTGTCGCCGGTGGTGTGCCTAAAATGCGGGGAATTGCCTGAGAAACTTGAGGTCATTCTCAAAGAATAGCCTCAGATCATTGATGCCATAACGCAACATGGCCATACGCTCGACACCTAGACCGAAGGCGAATCCGGTAAACGCTTCGGAGTCGATATCGACGAACTTGAACACCTTGGGATGAATCATTCCGCAGCCCATGACTTCCAGCCAGCCGGTCTGTTTGCAAACCCGGCAACCGCCACCACCGCAAATGACACACTCGATATCAACTTCGGCAGAGGGCTCGGTAAAAGGAAAGTAGGAGGGTCGAAATCTGACCTGGACGTCCTTCTCGAAAAACAGCGTGAGGAACTCGTAAAGCACACCGCGCAAATCTGCAAAGCTGACATCCCGATCTACCAGGAAACCCTCGACCTGGTGAAACATGGGAGTGTGCGTCAGGTCGGAATCACAACGATAGACCCGGCCCGGCGCGATAACGCGCAACGGGGGAGTTCGACTTTCCATGACACGCACCTGCACGGGTGAGGTATGTGTCCGCAACAAGGTGTGCTCGTCGAAGTAGAAGGTATCGTGCATCGCCCGCGCCGGGTGAGAGGCAGGGATATTGAGGGCTTCGAAGTTGTGGTAATCGTCTTCAACCTCGGGACCTTCGACACTCTCGAAACCAATACGACCGAACAACTCGGAAATTCGTTGCAGCGTCAACGTTACCGGATGCAAGCCCCCCGTGTGTTGGCCTCGACCTGGCAAGGTCACATCAATAGTTTCGCGGGCCAAACGCTGTTCCAGCTCGCGGCCCTCAAGCACTGCCTTGCGTGCCTCAAGTGCGGTACTGAACTGATCGCGTGCCTGATTGATGAGGGCACCCGCCTCCCTACGTTCGTCAGGGGGCAGAGTGCCAAGCGTTTTCATCTGCTCGGTAATCAGTCCCTTCTTGCCGACGTAATGGACGCGAACCTGATCAAGTGCACCCAACGACTCTGCCGCCGCGAGCTCCCCTTGCGCGTGCTTTAAAACGTCTTCAAGGGTAATCATGACCGGCCTTGTCGTGGATGGATTAGAACTATCGGGGATTTTGAAAGGGGCGCCTAGCGACACCCCAAACCTGTACTGGACTAATGGCTCAGGTTAACCCTGAGCGATCTTGGCGAGCTCGGCGAATGCTTCCTTATCGCGTACAGCAAGGTCGGCAAGCACTTTGCGGTCTATTGCGACAGATGCCTTGTTGAGACCGGCAATGAACCGGCTGTAAGACAATCCGAATTCGCGGGCGGCGGCATTGATGCGAACAATCCACAGGGCGCGGAACTGACGCTTCCTTTGACGGCGATCGCGATAAGCATACTGACCGGCCTTGATGACGGCTTGTTTGGCTACGCGATAAACCCGGCTGCGGGCACCGTAATACCCCTTAGCCTGCTTAAGAACCTTCTTGTGACGGGCTCGCGCGGTGACGCCACGTTTTACTCTAGGCATTGGACCCTCTTTACTCTTAGGTCAAAAAAATTCAGCTATACGGCAACAGACGCGCCGCACTCCGCACATCCGAAGCATGGATGGCATTCGGGCTACGCAAATGGCGCTTACGCTTGGTGCTCTTCTTGGTCAGGATGTGACGACGGAACGAGTGGTTGCATTTGAAGCCGCCAGAAGCAGTCTTCTTGAAACGTTTCGCCGCGCCCCGGTTGGTCTTCAACTTTGGCATCGCGCTCTCCGGTTTACTTTTTAACTAATTTAACTCTACTTTCAGGATTTCTTTTTCTTGGGGGCCAGCATCATGATCATCTGCCTACCCTCCATTTTCGGGAACTGTTCCACCGTGGCATGCTCAAGCAGATCGGTTTCGATCTGCTTGAGAAGCTCCATACCGAGCTCCTTATGGCTCAGCTCCCGGCCTCGGAAACGAACGGTGACCTTGGCTTTGTCGCCTTCGTCCAGGAAGCGGGTCAGATTACGCAACTTGATCTGATAATCACCCACATCGGTACCCGGCCGGAATTTAACTTCCTTAACCTGAATCTGCTTCTGCTTTTTCTTGGCGGCGGCGAGCTTCTTGTTGAGGTCGAATCGGTATTTGCCGTAATCCATGATCCGGCATACCGGCGGTTCCGCCCCTGGAGAAATCTCGACCAGATCTAGTTCCGCCTCATAGGCCATCTGCCTGGCTTCACGGCTGGATACTACACCGGCCTGATTGCCCTCGGCATCGATCAGGCGAACATTGGGATATTGAATCTCGTCGTTCAGCCTCGGCTCTTTTCTATCGGCACTGATAGCCAGTTCCTCCAATAACGATTAATGATTGACAGCGTAGCCAGTGGCCTCAATGCCAAGCTTCTGGATCAGATCCGACAAATTAAATAATCCCAGATCCTCTCCCTTCTGAGTGCGCAGGGAGACGGTCCGGGACTCCAATTCTTTCTCGCCAATTATGACCAGGTAGGGCACACGCTGCATCGAGTGCTCGCGGATTTTAAAGCCGATCTTCTCATTTCTCAAGTCAGCTTCGGCACGCAACCCGTGAGAACACAACTCTGACACCACTTCGTTGGCGTAACCCGCCTGCGAATCAGTAATGTTAAGCGCCACGACCTGAACCGGCGCAAGCCATAACGGGAAATATCCGGCGTAGTGCTCGATCAGAATACCGATAAAACGCTCCAGCGATCCCAAAATAGCCCGATGCAGCATCACGGGGGTATGTTTCGCGCCATCTTCGGCCACATACACGGCACCCAGTCGCTCCGGCATCGAGAAATCCACCTGTATCGTCCCGCACTGCCAAACCCGATCCAGACAGTCAGCCAGCGAAAATTCGATCTTTGGCCCGTAGAAGGCCCCTTCACCCGGCTGTAACTGCCATTCCAACCCCTTGGAGTTCAGCGCCTCTTCGAGTGCGGCCTCGGCCTTATCCCAGACCTCATCGGACCCCACACGATTGGCCGGGCGCGTCGACAGCTTGACCAGTACTTTCTGGAAGCCAAAATCCGCATACACTTTGTGCAGCAAATCAATGAACCGGGAAACCTCCGACTGTATCTGGTTCTCGGTGCAAAAAATGTGGGCGTCGTCTTGGGTGAATCCGCGAACACGCATCAATCCGTGCAACACACCCGACAGCTCATTGCGGTGGCATGCGCCAAACTCGGCAAGCCGCAAAGGAAGCTCGCGGTAGCTCTTCAAGCCTTGGTTGTACACCTGCACATGACAGGGGCAATTCATTGGCTTGATAGCGTAATCCCGCTGCTCGGACGCGGTCGTGAACATGTCAGACTGAAACTTGTCCCAATGTCCCGATCTCTCCCAGAGCGTCCTGGAGACAACCAATGGCGTACGGATTTCTTCGTAACCATTGTCGCGGAAAACCGAGCGCATGTACTGCTCGACAACCTGCCACAGCACCCAACCCTTGGGGTGCCAGAAAACCATACCCGGCG